>CAYQAQ010000007.1:17076-21240 GCA_964415495.1 uncultured candidatus Brocadiaceae bacterium
CCAGGCCAGCTGCCCGCACGGTGGCGGCGGTGCCGTGCGCCGGTTGTGCTGCCAAATCGGCCAAGACCCGATCGAGACTCGCCAGATCCAACGCGGCAGGAAGGCGGACCGGTTGCGTGTCCACGGTCACGGTCTGCGGATCATTGCCCCAGGCGCGACAGGCCCGCTGCCACCACGTGGGCAGCAGCGTCACCGAGCAGCGCGCCACGTGCTGCGGCTGGGGTAGCCCACAGGTCGCATACAGCGGCCCGATGCGCGCGTGGTAGGCGCGCTCACCGGGTCCCAGCACCACGACAGCAGCGGGCAGAGCGGCTTGTTGCAGGACCGGACGCAGCGCCGCCCCCGGACTGATCAGGTGTGGGTCGGCAGCGAGCTGCGCGTGCAAGGCCGTACCGTTCAAGAGTAAGCGCTCGTGCGGTGTATCGAGAAAACACGGCGGCGCACTGAGATCACCGAGGGAATCTTTTCCGCCCGCCGCCTGGAGGATCTCCCGTTGGGCCGCCAGCGCGGTCCTGGGCCACGCCGTGCACGCCGTGCGCAAAGCACCAGACCACAACGGACGCAGCCGCCACGCCGCGACCGTCAAGAGATTCGGAAAGAGGGCGATGAGCAGGCGCTCGAGCCAGGCGCCGAGGTCTTCATCGCCCTGGGGTGCCTGCGCGCGCAAAAATGCTGCGCCGGGACCCGGCCCCAAGGTGTTCTGCAACGAGGTCAGCAGGCCCTCCCAGCCGATACGGGCTGGCACATGACGCAGTGCTCGTCCAGCCCCGAGGTCGACGTGATAGCGCACGATGCGTCCGTCACGGTCAACCATATCAGCGTGATTGGCTTCGCCCACATCGTGATCGTCGCTCGCGTTCCAGAAACACGGCAGCACGGGCTGCTCGGCCGTCGACAGGCGTCGCGCCAGCGCCACCGCCTGCGCGGTTTTCACCAGCGTATACAACGGCCCGCCGCCGATCGCCGGTTGCTGTCCCGCTACCACCAGCGCGCCCTTGCCCGCCGCCCAGGTGTGCAGAGCGGGCCGCTCGTTGGCGATCACAGTGGCCAGCAGCGCCGCGTGGTCCCACGTGTGAGAAGTCAGAAACGCGGCGACGTCGGAGGCAGAGGGGTCCTGCGTCCTGTGTCCCGCATCCGGCGTCGATGTGGCCTTGGCCATGCGCCCCAGGATCGGTTGTCGCCCCGACGATGCCAGGGGTGAGGGGGAACCGCCGCCCGTTTTACGGACGATGGCCCAGCCATGACGAGGTCGGCCTGGAGGATCGTCCCTTCGATCGCGCCCTGGATGTCACGAAGGGAGCCATCCGCAAGGCTCTCACTTCACCTATGACGCGGCGCAGAATGCGCTCATGCGGCAGGCTGCGTTGATCTGGCGGCTGGAACTCCTGACACAGTCGGCCACGCCGACGCGGTTCATCTATGGTCGCACGGCTGCTTGCCTGCGCATCCCAGAAGATCAGCGGGTCTTCATCGTCGCCTTGAGTCGGTGAGCACATCAGGTCGGCGGTGGACCGAGCAGCTCATCCATGCGCTTCTTCAGCGTGATGCGATTGATGCCGAGCAGTTCGGCGGCGCGCAATTGATTGCCATTGGTCTTGGCCAGGGCGGCCTGCACGGCGGCGGCTTGCACTTCGTCTTCGAGGCGTTGCCAGACGGCGCCCGGTGCCTGGGCGAAGAGGCGCTGCGCCGCGAGGGCGACCGCGTGGCGCAGGCCGGTGGCGGCCGGCGTGCCGCTGTCGGCGGGCAGCGAGAGATGCTCAGGCGAGATGATGCCGCCGGTGGCCAGCACAGCGGCTTCCTCGAGGACATGCTTGAGTTCGCGCACGTTGCCGGGCCAGCTGTGGCGGCGCAGGCGATCCATGGTCTCGTCCGTGACGGCGATGCCGCGACCTATGCGCGCGGCGGTGCGGGCGAGGAAGTGGCGGACCAGCGCGTCGAGATCGTCGAGGCGGTCGACCAATGGCGGCAGAGCGATGGTCACCACCCGCAAGCGGTAGCCGAGGTCGTCACGGAAAGCGCCGCTGGCGATGCGCGCGGCGAGGTCGCGATTGGTCGCAGCGATGATGCGGACATCGACCTGGATTTCTTCGCTGCCGCCGACGCGGGTGAAGCGCTGGTCTTCGAGGAAGCGCAGCAGTTTGACCTGAGCCGCCAAGGGCAGTTCGCCGACTTCGTCGAGAAACAGCGTGCCGCCGTGCGCCGATTGAATGCGACCCGTGGTGCGCGTGCGCGCATCGGTGAAGGCGCCGGCTTCGTGGCCGAACAGTTCGCTCTCGACCAGATGCTCAGGTAACGCACCGCAATTGACGGCGACGAAGGGGTGATCTTGGCGGCGGGAATGCCGATGCAGCGCGCGGGCGACGAGCTCTTTGCCGCTGCCCGAGGGACCCGTGATCAGGACGCCAAGATCGGTGGCGGCAGCGGCGGCGATGCGGCGGTAGACCTCCTGCATGGCCAGCGTGGAGCCGATGATCGCGCTGTCGCTCTGCGGCGTCGTCGGTTGCGCGGCGGCGGCGAGGGTTTCTTCCCCCAGCGCCCGTCGCACCACGTCCAGGGTGCGATCCAGGTCGAGCGGCTTGGGCAAATAATCGAAAGCGCCACGTCCAACGGCTTCGATGGCGGTTTCCATCGTGCCGTGCGCAGTCATTACCACGACGGGCAGGGTGGGATGGCGTTCGTGTAAGTCGGCCAGCAGGTCGAGGCCAGATTCGCCCGGCATGCGGATGTCGGTGAGCACGAGATCCGGTGCCACCCGCTTGACCGCCTTGCGGCCAGCGGCGGCATCGGCGGTGACGGTCACGGCATAGCCGGCTTGCTCCAGCACTTGCCGCAAAGCCCAGCAGACGGCCGCATCATCATCCACGATCACCACGCGGGCCTGGTCACTCATGACCACAGTATGGTCGTAACCGCGCGGCGGAAAGGAGCCTTTGGCTGCTGAGCGCGACCTCGTGTTGCCACTGGTTCGGAGGGGGAGCCGTGGCATCGAGGTGGCCATCGCGATCGATCAGCAGGTGACGGCACGGGTCCGCGAGGAAGCCGTCCCGCACGCGGTCGCGGTTGGCGAAATGCAGGGCCAGGCCGGCTCGGTCCTGATCAGTCTGATTGCCACGCGTGCAGTGCAGGATGCCGAAGTTGAAAAAGAGGACGCCACCAGCGGGCAACTCGATCGGCAAGGCCTGGGTTTCATCGACATGATGCGCATCAATGTGATGGTTGCTGCCGGGGTCGCGCTCGTGTGCGGCCGCGCTGGTGTGGCTGCCGGGAATAATGTGCATGGTGCCGTTGGCGCGCGTAGCCGCGTGCACCGCGATCCACATGCCGACGCCAGCGGTGGGATCGGGCTGGTGCCAATAGGCATTGTCCTGATGCCACTTGGTCCCGGCCCCATGGCCACCGGGCTTGAGGAAAATTTGATCAAGCACGTAGAGCACCGGACGTCCGATCAACGCTGGAATTGCACTGGTCACCACACGCCGACTGCCTTTCGGGCCAATCCCTTTGTGATCGTTGACCGGGGGCAGACCTCGTAAAGCGGTAGAGGACAACGCCATTCCGTTTCGGCGACCCATTCTTCCAGTTCGACACGTCGACACCGGAATCAGAGCGCTATCATCCAGGGCAGGAGTCTGCCCATGTCCCTCTCGCCTGACCACATCGCCCACTTCCACCGTGAAGGGTGGGTTGCGGTTCGTGACTTCTTCAACCCCAGTAAATTTTCCGCTCTGCAAGCCGAGGTCCAACATCTGCAATCCGCCGGAAAACTTGGAAATGTTGCCACCGAAAATGATGGCCACACCATTTCAAAGCGTGTCGCCAATCTGCAATTGTGTCCAAGTTCGCCGCACAGTCCGCTCATCGCGGCTTTGCGCACGGCACCTGTGCTCCTTGAAAGCGATCTGCCCATCACCGCGATCGCGGCGATGCTCGGGTATGGCCGCAGCCACGAATTCACTCGGATTTTCCGCCGCCATGTGGAGCGCATTGATGACTTCCCACAGATTCATCAGCGCTGCATCGTGAGGTGGTGGTGCGACGGCAGGTGCTTGGCTATCGCGCCAGCGGGCCGCACCGATGAGGATCAAGCGCAGCCAGGCGGCGGCGGCCGCCTGCGCACCGCTTGCGCGCCAGCCAGCTCGGCTTGCAGGCGGACGAAGAGGCCCT
>CAYQAQ010000008.1:0-8979 GCA_964415495.1 uncultured candidatus Brocadiaceae bacterium
GCGCGAATTGCTGCAGGCCGTGCAACGCATCGCGCTGCCGACCGCGGTGGCGCATTACATCGCGCGCTTGGTCGATGCGACGCGACCCGATCAGCCCCATGCCAGCGAGCTGGTGCGCGCGCAAGTGCGCTGGGGCTGCGGTCCGCGGGCTGCGATCGCGTTGGCGACCTGCGCCCGCGCGGCGGCGTTTCTTGCCGGACGACCCGCGGTCGGTTTTGCCGATGTCAAAGCGCTCGCGACCGCGGTGATGGCGCATCGTCTGGTGCTGTCCTATGAATCCGGATTGGCGGGGGTTAGCGCAGCACAAGTGGTCGCTCACTGCGTCGAGACCGTGCGCGAGTTGCCGCAATGAAGACGGGGTGCTTCGTCCTGGCAGCGGCGGCGATCCTAGTCGCCAGCATGTCCACTGGCGTGGCCGCCAGTGATGCGCCGCGCATTTCGGCGACCATGCCGTGGAACAACAGCGACGGTTACACGCCGGTGGTGATATCGGTCACCGCTCCCCGCGACACCCAACTGCGTGTCGATATCACCAGCGGCAGGAGTGGCGGTAATACCAGCGTGGCGCTGACCGCGGGCGAGACCCGTCGCCTCACCCTGCTTCTGCCGGCGGAGGCCAATCCCTGGAGTAGCTTCGCCCTGACGTGGCGTACTGATTACGGCGCAGTGGGCGAACTCCTGGTCTCGCCCATCCACCGCCATCGCGACATCGCGGTCGGCTTGATTGGCGACGAGACCTCGCTGCCGATGGCACCGTGGACCGAGGCGCTGAGACTTCTCAATTGGGCGATGCATGGTCATCACGGCGGCTCCGACTTCGTCCATCGCTTAGCCGTCGAGGACCTGCCCGATCGCTGGCAAGGATATCCGACGTGGTTGACCTTAGTGCTCGATAATGCCAGCCAAGCGCGCCTCAACCCGGCCCAGCGGGAAGCCATCGCGACTTGGACGACAGCCGGCGGACTGCTGGTGCTGCCTGAGGGAGGCCAAGCGCCGCCGTGGCGGCAACTCGGTGCCATGGTGCATATCAGCGGCGATCCGGTGGACGACCCGGTGCTGAAGCGCCTGTTCGAAAGCAAACGCGACGAAGGCAATGAGGTTTGGGACTTGGATGAGGTGCTCGGATCGCAGCGGGTGCCAGCCACCGGCTTCATGATCGTCGCTTTGTGTTTCGCTCTGTTGGTCGGACCGGTCAATCTGTTGTGGGTCCGGCGGCGCAATGCGCGTCATCTCTTCTTAATCACCACACCGCTGTTGAGCTTGGGCACCTGCGTCATTCTGTTGGGTGCCGACATCGTGCTGCATGGGATCTCCTTGCGGCGACACGTCCAACAGTTGGTCGTGCTCGACCAGGTGAGCAATCGAGCTGCGGCGTGGACCCTGGTCACCGCCACCAGTGGCTTCGCGGTCAGCACCTTGCATCTCGATCAGGACACCGAGGCGTTTCGGATTGAATCCGATGACCGCTCGTATCGTTCCTATCGTCCTTATTCCCGCCGCCGTTCACAGGCCGGGCACTCCTTTCGTTTGACCTGGGGCGATCGTCAGACCGCCACCGGCACCTGGGGCACGGCGCGCACGCCGACCACTATTCGCTATCGCAGCGTAATGCCGCAACGGGCACGTGTCGACGTACGCGTGGTCGACGATACGCTTCATGTGATCAACGGTCTCGGCGTCGCCCTGCGCAATATGACCATTCACGACGGTCGGCGCAGCTGGAACCTCGACCAGCTCGCCGCTGGGGCCAGTGCCGCGCTCGACCAGCCCGTGACTGGCCAACCCAGCCTGACGCGGATGGAACGCTTCGGCACCGCTGCCCAACGCGCTGCTCAGCAACAGCTCAGCGGCTGGTGGCTGCTGGCGGAAACCAGTGAACCGTTGGCACCCATTAGCGGGCCGAGCGGCATCGACGTTACGCCGCCGTCAGGGATTATTCTCGCCCGTCTCGCCGATCCCAGCGGAGCTACACCATGAGCACCGCTCCGTTGGTCCACGTCAGTCGCCTGACCCGTCGCTTCGGCAGCTTCACCGCCGTGCAGGATCTTTCGTTCGCCTTCGACGCGGGCGAGATCTTCGGCTTCATCGGACCGAACGGTGCCGGCAAGTCGACCACCATGCGCATCCTCGCCACCTTGGATATTCCGTCCGCCGGGGACTGCACGGTAGACGGACTATCGACCGTGGACGACGCGGAAGAAGTGCGGCGCATGATCGGCTATATGCCGGACAGTTATGGCACCTATCCCAATATGACGGTATGGGAGTACCTCGATTTCTTCGCGCGCGCCTATCGTCTACATGGTCCAGCGCGCACGCGTGCCGTCGCCGATGTGGTGGAGTTCTGCCAACTCGGCGAGCTACGTGAGAAATTGATCACCACGCTGTCCAAAGGCATGAAGCAGCGTCTCTGCCTGGGCCGCTGCCTGATCCACGATCCAAAACTGCTGATTCTCGATGAGCCGTCGGCCGGGCTCGATCCGCGCGCGCGCATCGAATTCCGCGAACTGCTGCGCCTGCTCGCTGGCCAGGGCAAAGCGATTTTCATCAGCAGCCATATCCTCGCTGAATTGGAAGAGCTGTGCGACGGCGTCGCCATAATTGAACAAGGTCGCCTGGTCGCATCGGGCGAAGTCGCCGCGATCAAATCGAAGGCGGTTGCGGTCCGTGAAGCGGTGCAGGGTCAGACGGCGCAAGCGGTGGTCGAATTGCGCCTGACGCACAGCGTCGAGCGCTTGAACGAACGCTTGGCAGAACAACCGGAATTGTCTCAGATTACCGTCAGCGGCACCACAGTGACCGCGGTGATTGCCGGCGGCAACGGGGCTCAAGCAGCGCTGCTCAAGCGCCTGGTCGCGGACGGTCTGCCGATCTACCACTGCACCGGGCGCTCGGAGAATCTTGAAGATCTCTTCCTGCACATCACGGAGGGGAAGGTCCAATGAGCGAAGCGTCCCTCGAGCAGGCTCCGCGGCCCTCGCATGATCGTTGGAACCCGATCTTGGTGCGCGTGGTGCGCCAAGAATTGCGCTCGCGTGCCTTCATCAGCATCTTCGTGCTGTTGCTCACTGGCGCGACCGTGGCCGCGATGATCGTTGCCGCCATCAGCCGCGACGGAGCTGCGCACGGGGTTGGTCCTGGATTCTTTGGCACCATCGCCTTTGCGTGGGTCTTCGCGCTCGGCGTGGCGCAGCCGCTGGCGTGCTTTCGCGCCATCGCCAACGAACGCAACGATGACACCTGGGATCTGGTCGAGCTCACTGGCCTGCGACCGCTGGGCGTGGTGCTGGGGCTGCTCTGGGCCTCACTCGTCCAAGCGCTGCTGTACACCGCCGCGTTAGCGCCGTTCATGGTCATGGCCTATCTGCTGCGTGGCGTCGATCTGCTCGCGGTGCTGTTCACGCTGGTGGTGGTACCGTTAATCGGCATCGCCGCGTGCTCGCTGGCGGTGTTCACCGCGGCGCTGTCCACCCATAAGGCGGTGCGTGCGACCCTCGGTGGTCTGCTTGGTCTGGGCCTCGTCTTCGGCTGGCTCGGCACGACGCCGCTGTGGTTCAATCTCGGGGTTCTGGCGGAGATCACCGATGCATTGCGGCGCTGGAGCATCGAAGCGTGGCTGGGACTCGGCGGGTTCCTCAACAGCTGGGCCGCCGGCGTGGTTCTCTTGCTCATTCTCGCGGGAACGCTGCTCAGCCATCGCGCCCGCGACCGCTCCTTTGCGCCACGGGCACTGTGGTGGCTGCTGTGGGGTAATGCTTGGATCTGGTTGGCGGTGGTCTTCATAGTTTCCCCCGATGCCGATGCCGCCTACGTCGGCATCGCGCTCATGGTCATGGCGGTGATCAACACGGCCCATGCCCAGGTCTTGGGCTTCTTCGCTGTCACCGAAGATCAGGAACTCTCCCCGCGCCAAGCGCGGGCGATCACGCATCCACCCCGCTGGCGGGCACGCCTGACCTGGTGCCTCGGACCGGGATCCGCGCGCGGACGTCTCGGCTATTTGGCGATGACCGTGCTCAGTCTCACGGTCGGCTTCATTGGCTGGGCCAGTCTCGACTTTGCCTATCGCCACAACTACACCGACATCGGCGAAGTTATGGCGGGTGCTGCCAGCGTAGCCGCGTGGGGTGCGATCATCCTGGTCTTGGCCGAGTGGCTGACCCGTGGCCCGCTGCAACGCTGGTTCGACGCCGCCGTGCTGCGCCGCGGTTTCGCCTTGTTGGTGATCGCCGGATTGTCGTTGCTGCCCCCCTTGATCGTCTGGCTCCTCGGCAGCGAGATCAAAGACACCTGGACCAGCTTCCTCAGCCCCATCACCACTTTCGTTCAAATCGGCGATCGCGGTGTTCATGAAACGCCGCTCTCCTTTGCCATCTTCATCGCGGTCGGCCTGCTCGCCCACCTCATCTTGCTCATCCAGGGCCTGCGGCTGCGCATTGTCACCGCCCGTGTGCTCGCCCGTGATGACGAGCACAACCCGCGAGGCGGTTGATGCCGACGTGGGATGAATCTAGCATCCTCGCTGCGGCCAAGCGTCTGCGCTTGGCGTTAGATCCGCGTCGACGGCGGCATGGTATTGGCCAACGGCTTGGTGCAGGTCCGGGGGCGAGTCTCGAATTTCATGATCATCGCGCCTACGTGCTCGGCGATGATTTGCGACATCTCGATTGGGGTGTGTTTGCGCGCACGGATCAGCTGGTGCTGCGGCGCCATCGGGTCGAGGTCAGTCCGGTGGTGGAAATCCTGCTCGATATCAGCTTGAGCATCGATGCCCATCCTGAGCGATTCGCGGCGCTGACCGGATTGGCGGCGCTGTTCGCGACCGTCGCCGAACAAGACGGCGGGCGACCGCGCGTGTGGGTGCTCGGTGAGCAGTCCCGACGCTTGCAGGCGTGGCGCGAGGAACTGCGCGCAGTGCGCAGCGAGGGCAGCACCGGGCCGGATGTCTCCATCGCGGCGCTGGCACCGGGTGCCGATCGCATCCTGCTCACCGACGGCATGTGCGCTGCAGGTGGCCGGACCGTGATTGAACGTCTGGGACGTGGTGCGGGCCGCATCAGTGCCATTCATCTGCTGACGACCGCAGAACGCGAGCCATTGGCCTTGGGGCCGGTCCACATACGCGATGCCGAATTCGGCCAGCGTGATCTGGTGCTCGATGAGGCCGCCATCGCGGATTATCGCCTGCGCCTGCAACGGCATCAGGCGGGTTGGCGCGAGGCCCTGCATGGGCGCGGGTGCGGGCTGTGCCTGCTCGCCCTTGAAGATGGCTTCGCCGCGCAGCAACGGGAATTGATTCAGATCGGCTTGTTGGAGGTTCGGGCATGATCTTCCAACCATTGGGTCTCCTCGCGCTGCTCGCCATTCCGGTGATCGTCGGCATTCATCTGTTTCGCCGTCGCTATCGACCGGTGGTGGTGACGGGTTTATTTCTCTATGGCACGGCCGCCTTGGCACCGACCGCGGGGCGCCAGCGCGAGCGGCTGCGCAAACAGCCGAGCCTCCTGCTGGAAATTCTCGCGGTCCTGGCGGCAACGTGGTTCTTGTGCGATCCGCATTGGGATCAGCTGGATTCGGGCACGCACCAGGTCTTTCTGCTCGACAGCCGCCGCTCGCTCCAGGCCGAGGCCAGCGATGGCCTAGCCGTGATGACGCATGCGCGAAACGCGGTGCGCGCGCAGTTGGCAAACCTACGCGCGCAGGATCGCGTCACGCTGATCGCCTCCGGCGAACCGCCGCGCGTGCTCGTGGGTCCGGCCTCGAGTGTCAGCAGCGCACGTCAGGCGCTGGACGATTGGCAGTGCGATCACGCCTGGCACGAACTGGATGCTGGCGTGGCCTTGGCCATCGCCTTGGCTGCCGGTGGCACCACCACAGTGGTGTCCGATCGCGTGCCTGAGGGCATTCCGGATGAAGTCGCGGTCATCGCCGTCGGCGAAGCACGCCCCACCGCCGGTTTGACCGCCGCTCGCTGGCTACGCGACAGCGCCGGCGAGCGCCTCGCGTTGCAAGTGCTCGCGCAAGGGGCCGACGCCGAACGCACGGTCGAAGTGGTGGCCGACGCGCAGGTGATCGTGCGTCAGGTGGTGACCTTGCGTGATCGCCAGGCCGAGGTCATCACCGTACCAGTGCCCGCTGACTGGTCAGGCGAGACCCTCACCGTCCGCTTGCTCGACAGTGATCCCTATCCGGCCGATGACACGCTCACGTTGCGGCGTCCGGCCGCACGCACCGTAGCGTGGCAGCGCGTGGATTTACCTGCAGCGACGGCGACTGCCGTGGAGCGCGCTTTGCACGCGGTCGAGGGCGCACGCGCGCACGACACCGCCGCGCATCTGGTCATCGGCACCACCGTCTCACCCGTGGCCGGGCAATGGAGTGTCACCGTGCATGCGGGTGATGCGCCGGCGGCCATGGGCCCTTTTCTGGCTCGGCGTGGCGACAGCGTACTGGCGGATATCGACGCCACGGGTGTGCTGTGGAGCGGCGGCACGCGCGATCTCGCGGCCCTCGCTGGCGAAGCGTTACTGCTGGCCGGCGACGCGGTGCTGCTCTCCTCCCGACGTGAGGGCCGTGATCGCCATCTGCAGCTGTGGTGCGACCTCGAGCGCTCAACCGTGACGACGCATCCGGCCTGGCCGGCATTGTGGGCCAATATCGTTGCCGCCCGGGCCGAGGCCCTTCCCGGTGTGAGCGATCCGAATCAACCGTGCGCGGTGGCGATCCGCCTCGTCCTGCCGCCCGGACACGACGCCATCGTCATCCAGGATCCCAGCGGAGAACGCAGCGACCTGCGCGCTGACGCCGAGGGCGTGGTCATCCATCCGGGTCTGCGCCAACCCGGCGTGCACACCGTTTTCCTGGGCACCCAGGATATTCCCTGGTTGGCTCTGCACGCGCACAGTTTGGATGCGCGCCTCGCCGATCTGATGGAGAATCAACGGCACCTGCGTCCAGCTCCCGTGAGCGGCCTGGCCGAGCGTGAACGCCAGCGGAGCCCCCTCGCCCACCTGCTGCCGATTCTGCTAGTGGCAGGCTGCGCACTTGGCGCGTGGCGCGCGTTTGCGCGCGAACAAGCGCCCGTGGAGTCACGCTGATGTTGGCCATGCCGTGGGCGTTGGTGTTGATCCTGCCGGCAGCACTCGCTTGGGCACGCTGGTTCCGTCATGGCCATGGACGCTGGTGGCGCGCTGGCCTGATGCTCCTGCTCGTGCTCGCCGCGAGCCGACCGGAAATCGTGTTCGGACGCGGCGGCAGCGATGTCGTCGTGCTCTTCGATCGTTCGCTCTCAATGCCCGAGCGTGAGCGCGCACGCCAGGACGAATTGCTCGGCTTGATTGCCGATCAACGCCGGCACGGTGACCGGCTGGCAGTGATCGCCATCGGTGATCGACCGATGGTCGCCCAAGGCCCCATGGCGCACGCGCGCCCGCGTTTGGCCGACGCGGCGGTGGATGCGGATGGTTCAGATCTGGCCAGCGCGCTCGATACCGCTCTTGCGGTGATCCCACCCGGACGCAGCGCGCGTCTGGTGCTGCACAGCGATGGCGAAGCCACCGGCATGGTGCCAACCCGCGCCGCTGCCCGGCTGGCAGCCGCGGGTATCGCCGTCGATGTACTCCCGGTCGTGCGCCCGCCAGCTCCGGATGCGGCCATTCTCGCGGTCGAAGTTCCCGGGCAGTTGCGCCTCGGTGAAAGTTATATCGGCGCCGTGCGCATGATGTCCGACTCGCGTGAAGAACGGCGCTGGCGCATCCTGCGGGGCGACACCCTGATCGCTGACGGCAGCGTTCAGCTGGAACCGCTGCGCCCCAGCGTAGTCACCTTCGCCGATCGGCCGCCGCGCGCGGGCTTGGTCAGTTATGTCGTCGAACTCGAAGGAGCCGAGGGCTTTGCCCGACCCGCTCAGATCAATCCCGCGCGTTTGGTCGCCACGCTGCGCACCAGCGTGCCCGCATCGATGCTGCAGGGCATGGATCTTGAACAGGTCCTCGCCGATCCAGCGGTGGCCGCCACGCTGACGCAACTCGCCGATCCCGCTCAGCGTGAGGCCGCATTGACACTGCTGCGACCGCAGCTGGCGGCACTGTTGCCAGCCGTTGCGGTCGATCTCGCCCTCGGCCGAGTCCGGCAAGCCTTGGCCGCAGCAGTGGTCGAAGACAGTGATCGCCAGCCGCTGAATAATCGCGCCCACGCGGCCATCCGTGTTGCTGGTGGCGAACGGGTGCTGGTCATCGGCGGTGACGGTACGCCCGGCAATGTCAGTCAGGCGCTCAACGCAGCCGGACTGGTCACCACCGTGCGCGCACCAGGACCCTTGACGCTGGGGGAATTGGCCGGCGTCGCCGCGGTGGTGCTCGACAATGTGCCGGCCGATGCGCTCGGTGCGACCGGCCTGACCGCTTTGGCACAGTGGACCGAACATCTCGGCGGCGGCTTGGTGATGCTCGGTGGGCGGCGGTCGTTCGGCGCCGGGGGCTATCGCCGCAGTCCGGTCGAAGACGTGCTGCCGGTCACCTTGGAACTGCGCGACGAGCATCGCAAGTTGGCGTGCAGCATCGCCATCGCCATCGACGTCTCGGGATCGATGATGGCTCGGGTCGCGGATGGGCGCACCAAGCTGGAGATCGCTGCCGAGGGAGCAGCGGCCGTGGTCGATTTGCTCGGGCCGCGTGATCGCATCAGCGTCTACGCGGTCGATACCCGACCGCTCACCCTGGTCCCCATGCAGAACGTCACGGATCGCGCCGCGCTCAACCGCCGGATCATTGGCATGCAGCCAGGTGGAGGCGGCATCTACGTCTATGAAGCGCTGGTGGCGTGCGCGCAGGATCTGCTGACCTCAACCACGGGAACGCGTCACATCATTCTCTTCGCCGACGCTGCCGATGCGGAGCAACCCGGTGATTACGTACGCCTGCTCAGCGAACTCACCGCCGCTGGCATCACGGTGTCACCGGGTTGCTCCGCATCGGCAGC
>CAYQAQ010000008.1:8989-19791 GCA_964415495.1 uncultured candidatus Brocadiaceae bacterium
TGAATTGATTAATCTGACCTGGAAGGATCTTAATACGGTGTCGTGCATCGGCTTAGGGTCCGAGCGCGATGTCGATGCCCATCTGCTCATCGATATCGCCCGCCGTGGTGGTGGCCGCTGCACCTTCGCCGAGGCAGCCGAAGACATTCCGCGCCTGTTTGCGCAGGAAACCGTGCTGGTCGCGCGCAGCTCCTGGGTTGATGGTCCAGCGCCGCTGCGGCCGCAGGCCGGCTTGGATCTTCTGCTGGGTGCCAGCGCTGCTCTCGCCGAGCCGTGGCCTGACATCCCCGGTTATAATCTCACGTATGCGCGCGCGCGCAGCAATCTGCTCGCGCAGGCGCACGGCGATCCGGTCGCACCAGGCGTCGCGGCATGGCGGATCGGCACCGGACGTGCGGTCGCGGTGCCGTTTTCCTACGACGATGGAGCGTCCGGCGATCTCTTGGCGTGGCCCGGCTATGTGCCCCTGCTCGCGAGCGTCGTGCGCTGGGCGGCCGGCGGCAGTGATCAGGAAGCGATCGGTCGCGTCACGGCGACGCGCAGTGGCAATGAGGCCATCCTGCGCATGGAACTGGATCCCGCCCAGCGCGCACGCTGGCCCGCCAGCGCGCCACTGCTCGCACTGGTCGGTGAAGACACGACCAGCGCGATCGCTTCGCCGCTGGCCCAGCCGGTCGATGATGGGGTGTGGGAAGCGCGGCATCGTCTGCGCGATCAACGCGCCATTATCCCAGCAGCCGATCTCGCTGGTCAGGCCGTGCTGGGACCGGCCCTGGCCTTGCCCTACAGCGCCGAAGCCGAACCGCGCTTCGAACGCGAGAGTGGACTCGATATCCTGACTGCGATCATGCGCACCACCGGCGGCCGGGTGCGCGAGGACGTTCTGAATGTCTACGCCAATCCGCCCAGCACCGGCACCGTGCGCGACATCACCCCGTGGCTGATCCTCGCTGCAGCAGTGATGCTGGTGCTGGAGATCGCCGTGCGGCGCTTACGTCTGGGGGGACGACGCGCACGGACCGTTGCCGCATCTGCAAATGGCACCGTGGCGCCCACCCCGGCCTCAGCGCCCGCACCATTGCCAAGCGCGCCGACGGATGCTCCGCCACCCGCTCCGGACAGCGAAGCGGGCCTGCATGAAGCCTTGCGGCGGCTACGACGGAAACGCTAAGCCTCTTTTACGGGCACATCCGGATGCGCCCGCACGCCCTTGAACAGGAGACGCCAAGACGCCGAGGCTTGCAGACACTGCACATGGAGCTGTTGTGCGTACGTGTTTTCATGCATCATTGAGGTCCCGGTAGAGCCACTTAGAATAAGCTGGAGTCTATCGATTCTCAGGAGGACCGTCGACGCGACCGCATGACCGCCCTACAACTGTCGAAACACCGCGCGAGCGGCAGCATTGTTGGTTTCGTAGAGGAAGATGATGTCATCCTCCGTGGCTGCTAGCTTACTCTTGGGGCCCCGGCTGAGCAGGCGAATGCTCCGGATATAGGTTTGACCCAAAGCCGTGGCGCGCTCGACCGTCACCTGGATCGGAGTGCCCCACCCATCCAAGACCTGACCGCCATTGCGTTGTACTGGTTTGAGAGCCACCCGATCCGGTTGATTGGCCGCAGCCGGCTCATCGACCAGGAAATTCGCCAATGTGTCGGTGGCATAACTGGCGGGCAGCTCGGCCGTTTGGCCCAAGTGTTCCGTGGTGACGTACGCAATCTCACTCAACAGCCGGAGCGTGACGTTGCGCGCCTGGGCCTGGCGCACCATGCCCACCCCTTGCACCAGCAAGCCGATCAAGACCACCATGACCGTGATCACCACCAAAAGTTCAATCAAGGTAAAGGCGCGACGCAGCATCACGGGATCTCCACCGGCGCAGACACCACACAGGTGCCGCCACTGACTTTGTCACGACTGTTTTTGGTGCCGGCCCACGGCGGATCCGTCCAGGCGTTGACGCTCCCGTCGACGCTCCCGTCGACTCGCCAGGTATTGGCCGGATCGCAAGCGGTCATGATCTGCGTCCACATCACACCTTGGCGATTCGCCCACGTCCCGTCGCCCGCTGGCCGCGATCCCGACGAACCGATTGCCACCGAGATCCCGCGCGGACGGCTGTGCTGCACCGAGCCCACCGAACTTGGGTTATTCCAATAGACGTACGCAACCACAAGCGGGTTGCCGAAGGCGTCATTCCACGGGTGCTTGGCACCCCGCTGGTCTTCCACGGCGGCTTTGGCCGCTGTGCGGTTGGCCGTATCGGTTGCCAAGGTCCTGAAGTCTGGCGCAGGGGTCAGCATGCCCATGTAGTAGAGCAGGTCTTGGCTGAAACCGGCATTATAATTGGTCAAACTCAGGTTGGTAATTTGCCAGATACCACCAGCGCCACGCACCCGCTGTCCAGGTGGATGATCAAGACTGCCGGCGGTGAAGGGCGCGCCGAGACGATTGACCAGCACTGCGACCAAATCTCGCTCACTGGCCACCTGCTGCAGGCTGGAGCTCACGGCTTGGATCTTGATCGCCGATGACGACGAGCGGGCGTGATTACGCATCCGGGTCACGCCCGGCAGCAGCAAACCGGCGAGGATGCCGATCACGCCGATGACGACGAGCATCTCGACCAAAGTAAAGCCGCGGCGAGGCATCGCGTTATTCCTCATTCGACAAGGCGATCGAGGTAATCATCGATCACGACGCCCACGCTGATATTGTCATAGGTGCCCACGCGATCATCCCCGGCCAAGCCAGTGAAACGCGTGTTTTCATCGTCATCAACAAAGGTGGTGAAATCTCGGTTAATGGGAGTGGTAATGACCCCATCTGGACCAGGACTGACGCGTAGACATCCATCCTTGCCCGCGCTGATGACGCGAATGCGTCCGTCATGGGCTTGGCTGATGAAGAGTTCGACGCCGTAGCCATCAATAATCGACACGCCGGGGAGGCATACATCTCGGAATCTAGCGATGCCACTAACGGCGCCATGAATGTCCCCGGGTCGCCATACGGTCGACGCTGTGTTCACCGCTGGATCAAAAAGGTAGCGCCCATTCAAGAGGAACGTCCCACTGGTGACCTTGCGAATGGCTTGATTCTTGCCCAATTCATTCCACACCGACTCCAAGGCGCGCCGAACGGCTTCCTCTTGATCCGTGTACCATCCGTCATCGGCTGGCGACCTCGTCGGAGCGACGACCAGCCGTGGCTGGCTAGAAATCACCGCGGCGACATTCGTGTAACTGACCTCGACCGCCCCGGTCAGCGATTCCCGCCTCTCCCCCGTGACCGAATCGACGGCTGGCGCGAGCACATGGTCATGGATAGCGGAATTGAGAATACCAAGCATGCCAAGTATTTCCCGCTTGGCGCCGAAGGCGACGCGGATATTCTGGTTACTGAACACGTCATTGCCCAGCAAACGACGGCGCGCCAAGAAATTCGACGCGAAATACACCCGCTCACCACCGAGTAAAACATCCCCAGTAACTCCAGTCGCTCCAGTCGGCACCAGGGCAAGGGCACCCACAGCGCTGCCGAAATCCGCGTTAATAGAAGGAGCGCTTCTTCCTCCCCAACCCGTACGCCGAATCGCCCAATGGCGCTCCTCTTGTCGGATCGGATCGATACCTCCGCGTCTGAAATTCTGACGGGGCGCCTTGGTCGAAGCCAGCGGATGCGGCACAATAGGCAAGGATTTGCGTTCGCCTACAGCGGCAGCAAGGCCGTTAGCCACCATGCCGACCGTGACCTCCGTGCGCGACTTGACCGATGCATTGCGCACCGCATTGGCACCGGCCAACAATAGCCCGACCAAGATCACCACGATGCTGATGGTGATGAGTATTTCGACGATCGTGAAGGCGTTGCGATGCATTACCACGTCCCTGGAGCTGCACCCAAGCGGGTGATTTCTGTCACATAGGCACCTGGAATAGGCTCATTGATGCGCACCCTATAAAATTCGCGATGTTCAGTGGCGGCTAAGGTCGGCAGGTCGGCGGTCAGCGGCAGCCCAAGCGCGTTCGCATGCACAAGATCGACACCCACCGTCATCGGATCCTTACTGGTGATGTTGAGACGATCGGTGGCATCGCGTAAACCACGGGTCAATCCAATACCAACCGTCACCGTGAAGGTGGTCGGATCGACCATCACGATGCGGAACCAGGTATCATGCGGGCTGTCCCGGCGCACCGCGGTGAACGGCGGACCCCCGACGGCACGATCGACAGTGACCAGGGGAAACGCAACTTCATTCGGATGCGCTCCGGAACTGATGATGCCTTGGCGTTCGGCGATGAAGGCTGCTGCAGCGTAGACCAGCAGGCGCGCTTGGGCATCGATGAAATTTCGGTCATTGTCCGCCGTACGTGAACGGAGCGTCGACAGGTACGTCGTACCGAGCACCGCGAGCATGGCGCTCAGACCAGCAACGATGAGCAGCAAGGTGCCTTGGCGATGCATGGCTGTGGATTTCATGGCAATCTGGTTATCGGTATCAGGACGCGATTGCGCACCGTGACACCGTCGCTGTCGGTAAGAGTGAATGCCCAAATTTGCGTTTTGGCTCCGCTCAGATGGGTGGTCTCTCCGCCGACGGCCGCCAGCGTCAAGGAGGGCCAGTGCGCTGGCCAATCGTCTGCAGGGACTTCGAGCACGGCGGAGTGAAAGGGGCCACTGGAAATGGGCGATCCAGCAGGCTCTTGACGCAACCAGCGCGCGGCCTGGGCGAGCAGGTCGTCCCCCTGAGCTTGGCGCTTCGCACCAGAAATCGTCTTGGCGGTGGCGTCGACAGCGGCGAAGGCGGCGATCGCGACACTCAGGCCGATCCCTATGGCCATCGCCATCTCAACAAGAGTGAATCCCGCACGATAAGTCATGGCACTGTACCTGAAAGGGACAATGCGACATGCGGATCGTAGAGGTTGAATCGCCCGACTTCGACGGCCACGACCGAGCTTCCGGGAACAAGGGGGCCGAAATCTTGCTGAGAATTATTGTTACGATCACTATAGCCACCGGCCTCATCGAAAAATTCAAACTCATATAAACGGCACCAATCCACCGACCAACACACCAGGGTCCGACTCGCCAACGCTGGCGACCAATTCGCACCGCTTGGCACCGTAGCCTCACCATCCGGCGTTACAAAAGCCGCTATAACGCGCAGCTGCAGCGGATCGATGGTCTGGCCGGCCAAAAAGGCACCGATATACACCACCGTGTTACCGAGGGCGACAGCGCGCTCGAGACTGCCGTCGGGTGAGCGAATGCGTGCGGCTAAAAATTCCGGCAGCTCGACAATCGCACCGCCCGCGTTCAGCGCGCGCTGCATCAGTTCACTGCTGACTTCAGTTGGGGGAGCAAAATACGCGGCTTCGCCGATAGCGACGGCCAATTGATTGGCGATTTCGCGATCCCGTTCCAAGCCTTGGCGCCGCGCACCAGCGGCTAACAAACCCATCACCGTGGTAACCGCGACGGCAAGAATGACGATCGAGAACATGATCTCGACCAAGGTGAAGGCCTCGGACGCTGCCCGTGGACGCAACCAGAGGGGTCGCCAGTTCCTCATCGTAACTCCACATGCGCAGCGCCGGTGCGGAAAATGCGGACCGCCGCGCTATGGCGACCGGTGGCGGTGCCATCAACAGTGCGGACTTGCAGATCGCTGATCGTACTGCCCGGTACTCCGACGTTGATCGACTGCGAGAGCTGACCTGGCATAGTATAGGTCAGTGGCGTCATTGCCGTCGGATAGCCAGTGCCGTACTGATAGCGCCAATGCAGCTCGACAACCGCCGCCCCACCGGACACCGCCACCACTCCTTTGGGAAACGGGAACGTTGCGTCGCCCCAGGTTGCAGGGTCCGCTTCGGTTCCGTAGGTGATCTCGGCCCCCTCTGACGTGACTTTCACTCCGAAATGCGACTGCATGGACGGTGCCGCCCCGGGGTTCGGCAGACCCTCCGCCCGTGCGAGCTGTCGCGCCTGGCGATGTGCTTCTTGAATGGCATTGGCGGCGTTCTGCACCCGAGAGCGCTGGAAAGACTCCGAGACACTGGGCACAGCCAAGCCAACCATCATCACCATGATGGCGAGGACGATCAGCATTTCGATGGCAGTGAATCCGTGGCGCATAAGGATATTCCGCGATCAGGGGGCGGCGTAGATGTCGTCGTCGTTAAAATCGATGCCATCAGGTCCGGGCGACCAGATCACGAAGCCTTTGCTACCCCAGCGCGGATCGAGGGCAGCCCTGGCCTCAGCGCGCGTAAAATCATTTCCCGGCGCTGGTAACCCCGTGGCGGTCGGAAGGTGCGCGGTAACGCGTACATACCCACCGGCGCCCCGACGATTCGGCGCATAGGCATACCGGAGCGGTTGTTTCCAAGCATCGATGGGTCGACCTTGCGCATCCCAGAAGTGTTTCGGGATATCGACGACGTCGGCGGTAAGGCCAGCGTATCCGGTCCTACGTAAAGCGAAGCGCAGGGACCAATCCAGGGTCTCATTCGGCATCGTCTCCAGGTTCACCCCCTGCCCATCAATCAATCCATTGCGATCGACATCCCAGATCGCCAACGAACGAATATCCATCGTAACGCCAACCCGTACGCTCAACTCCGGCCCGCGCGCCGCAATGCCATTGGCGACCGCCTCGACCACCGCGCGAGTCGCATCCTTCGCGGCATTTTTCCCGAGATGGCGGAAGCCGCCAAAGCCCATCGCCATCAGGGCGGCGAGAATGGTCAACACGACCATGATCTCGACCAGGGTGAACGCGTTGCGAGCATGCGCGCCCTTTGTGTATGCTTGTGCATACACAAATCCGGTCACACGACCTGGTAGACCGTTAA
Source organism: uncultured candidatus Brocadiaceae bacterium (assembly GCA_964415495.1). Lineage (GTDB taxonomy): Bacteria > Planctomycetota > UBA11346 > UBA11346 > UBA11346 > CAYQAQ01. The sequence continues at coordinate 15,856 of CAYQAQ010000008.1, forward strand.
GGCGCGAACGTTCCCCAGTGTGACCGGTCAGCATTACCTAGGGATCCTAGGTGAATTGGCCTGAAAGCAGGCTGCAACTGTCCAGTTTGTCTCATGGCGTGTGACAACGTTCGCGCAAACGAAAACAAAACGAATTATGTTAACGTGAAACTATGTCTGAATACGGGTGAATACGGGTGAATACGGGTGAATACGGGTGAATACTATTTTACTGCTCCAGGTGGCCGTTCCTGCCACAGATCCTCCACCGGCACAAAGCCGAAATCCCGCTCAAGGACCTCCAGATCGCACAGCGAGGACAGACTCGCGAGCGCCCGCCGCAGTGGCACCTCGGGGTAATAGGTCGCGATGAGCTCGGCGGCGGATTGCTGCAGCATGTGCTGGCGCGAGCCGCCTTGCACGCAGCGATAGCCCGCCTGATGACGCTCAAGCAGACAGCCGATCAGGCGCGCAGCGTCGTTGACGTGGATGACGAGAAAGCCTTCGTCGAGCTTGCTCTTGAGCCGCCCGTCGCCCCAACGCCGACGTATGGCGGGAAAGGAGTGCCGCAGCGTTGCCGGTAAACGCAAAGCGACCGCTGCCACGCCATGGGCAGACGCCAGCCAGCGGCACTGCATCTCGCCAGCTGCTTTGCTGGCGCCGTAGGTATTCGAGGGATTGGCGGGGATGTCGCCGTCGAGCGGCAAATACGGTAGTCCCGACGGTGCGCCGTCTTCGACTGAGCGATGGCCGCTAAAGGCCTGGATGCTGCTGACGTACACCAACCGCTTGATGCCACGTTCAGCCATCGCTTGGAACAGATGCTGGGTCATCGTCGTATTTTCGACAAAGACCTGCGTCGCGCCGGTACGATGCACATCGGGCCAGTTCGCCAGATGCACGACCGCATCAACGCCCTCAGTGATGCGGTACGCGGATTCGCGCAGCAGGAGATCAGCGATCTCCACCGCCGGTCCCTGGCGCGACGGATGAAGATCGACAGCGCGCACCTGATGGCCCTGGGTGCGCAGATGTTCCGCCGTCACGCTGCCGATGAGGCCAGCACCGCCGGTGACGAGAATCGACATCGTGGTCATGCGATCATGCTGCGCCGAGCGCATCCGCCGCAAGGGCCAGCCACAGGCTGGGTTTTCAGCTGACCGGAGCCTGACCGCTGCGACCAGTCGCCGCATTGCCAGGATGCACCGCAGGTGGATCCTGGACAGCATGCGTCTGCTGGTCGTCGAAGATTTTCCGGTGCTGCGCGAAGCCTTGGTGCGCGGGCTGCGCGAGTGCGGCTACGCCGTCGACGCCAGCGGTGATGGCGACGAAGCCTTATGGTACGCCACCAGCAACCCCTACGACGCCATCTTGCTCGACGTCATGCTCCCCGGCATTGATGGTTTAGAGATCCTGCGCCGCCTGCGCGCGCGCGGCAGCCTGGTGCCGGTCTTATTGCTGACGGCGCGCGACACCGTCACCGATCGCGTCATTGGCCTGGATGCCGGTGCCGATGACTACCTGACCAAACCGTTCGCGGTGCCGGAACTGCTCGCCCGCGTACGCGCTTTGGTTCGTCGCGGCAGTCGCCAGAGTGATCCCCTCGTCGAGCTCGCTGATCTGCGTGTCGACACCACGGCGCGACGCGCTTGGCGTGGTACCGAGGAACTCGATCTCGCACCGCGCGAGTGGGCGCTACTGCATCTGTTGGCGGTCAACGCGGGGCGCGTCGTGACGCGGCAAGAAATCGGTGAACATCTCTACGATTTCGAACAGGATGTCTCGCCCAATGCCGTCGATGCCGCCGTCGCGCGCTTGCGTCGCAAGTTGGATCATGATGGCAGCACGCCGTTGCTACACACACGGCGTGGACTCGGGTACGTGTTGCTGGCGGACGCGTGAGCACGCCCAGTCTCGGACGCCGTTTGGTCGTGAGCATGGTCGCCGTGACGGCGACCGCGACTTTGGCTGCTGGGGGCACGGCATGGTTAACCGTGCGCGGTCTGCTGCTGGCGACCGTTGATGCCGACTTGCGCGAGCGCGCCAATGGCTTCGCCCGTGGCGGTGTCCCGGAAGGTTGGCTGAGCGATCGTTTTTCACCGCCGGTGCGCAGCGAAAATGACGGCAAGCATCTGGTGCTGTTCGATGAGCACGGCGTCGAGCGTTATCGCTCGCCCGCGCTGAGCCCCACCGATGATCTTGCCGCGGCGGTCACACCGGGCGGGCCTATCGCCGCCCTGCGGCTGACGGACGGCACCCCGGTGCGCGTGTATGCGGTCGAGGCACCCGTCCGCAGCCGCCGTTCGTGGCGCGACCAGAACCAGACTCCGGCCCCTGATGATCGGCGCGTGGTCGTCGTGCTCAGCCAATCCACCGCCACCGTCGTCAGTGATCTCCAGCGTTTAGGCACTGTGCTCGGTGGGCTGTGGGTCTTGGCTGGCGGTTTAGCCTGGGCGGCAGCGTGGTCGTTACGCCGCGCGGTGTTACGTCCGGTCGCGCGCCTCGCCTGCGCCATCAATGCCATCGATCCGGAAACCTTGCATCCGCGTCCGCAGGTCGCGGATGCGCCGCGCGAATTGGCACGCATCGTCGGGCGCCTCGATCAATTGCTGGGGCGCGTCGATACCGTCCTCACACGCGAGAAAACCACCCTCAGCGCCATTGCCCATGAACTGCGCACTCCGGTTGCTGGTCTGCGCACGACGTTGGAATTCGCCTGCGCGCGCGGCGGTGACGCTGAAAGCCAACGCACGTATCAGACCTGCCTCGATGTCGTCGTCGCGATGCAGACGCAGGTCGAAACATTGTTGCGGCTGAGCCGGCTGGAAGCCGGTGCCGAGGTACTGGACCAGGAATCCTGCGATATGGTCGCGTTGCTGCGCGACACCTGGAGCGCAGTCGCTGAGCGCGCCGCCGCGCGCCAGCAGACGATCCATTGGCAGGTGCCTACCGCCCTTGTGGTGACCAGTAATTGCGCCGCGCTACGCACGATTCTGGGCAACGCCTTCACCAATGCGATCGACCATGCGGCGACCGGCTCCACCATCTCGGTGGCGGTCACGGTTCGGGCCGATACCGATAACGGCCCCACTCAGTGGCGCCTGACGATCAGCAATCCCAGTCTGCTGTCCGATGCGAGTCGCGTTTTTGCGGCCTTTTGGCGCGCGGATCCGGCCCGCGGTTCCGGCCATAGCGGTCTGGGCTTGGCGTTGTCGCAGCGGCTCGCCCATCTCTTGGGCCTGGAGATCGCGGCCACCGCCGATGGCCTGACGTTTTCGCTGGTCCTGTCCCCGGCCGTAATCCCCCTGCCTCACGGTCAGGATGTGGTCAGCGACCCCTCGTAGGATACGGCCATGAACACGCTCATTCCCTGGATCGCCCTGCTCATCGCCGGCACCGCTTTGGTCGCCGCCCTCGTGCCGAGCACGCCGCCGCCAGCGGCAGCAAAACCCGCCAGCCCAGCGTCAGCACCAGCAGCAAGCCCGGCCGATACCGCGGTCATCAGTCGCCTGCAAGCCGACCTCACGGCGTTGCGCGCCGAGGTCGCCGCATTGCAGACGCGCCCCGCCAGCGTGGGCGAGACCGTGGCCGTCGCGCCCACCGTCGACGACGAGCGCGTGCGTGAACTGATTCGCGAAACCCTGCGCGCTGAACGCGCTCGCGCTTCGGAAGCCGGCGCGGGTGGCCCGCCGTGGGCGCAACCAGCACCCGTCATCGATACCGCCGCAGCGACCACGCAACTCGCCGAACGCTTTGCCCTGGAACCGGCGCAGGCCAACGAGCTCGTCACGGCTGCCACCGAACTGCAAACGACCGTGCGCGCCGCTTTTACCGCCGGTGGGGATCGCGAGCAGGCCTTTGCCACCATCCGTACCGCGCGTGAAGCGTTTGAGATCAAAGTCGCGGCCGTCATTCCCGAAGACCGCCACGAAGATTTCCGCCGCTTCGCCAGTGAAC
>CAYQAQ010000008.1:19801-20060 GCA_964415495.1 uncultured candidatus Brocadiaceae bacterium
CGGCATGCGCGGTCGCGGTGGTCCCCGCGGTGAGCGCAGTGATCGCGCACCCCCTGGCGAGGGCGGCAATGCGCCCGCGCCCGCCGCTGGCGTGCAGGAATTCTGATCATGCGCGCCCTGCTCCTGGTCGCGATGATCGGTGGCTGCGGCATCGCCAGTGCCGCCGACGATGGCTACGACAGCGGCCGCGCTGGCTGGGGCGCCTGGGTGGGTCCGGTACCGCTTGAGGTCCAGGCCGAACTCGATCTCGTTCCCGGCC
>CAYQAQ010000009.1:0-13815 GCA_964415495.1 uncultured candidatus Brocadiaceae bacterium
TATATTGAAAACATCATCGGTATAGATTGAAAATAGTGCAATTTGAGTGAGCGAAGATTGGACTAAATTGAAATCATCATCGGTATCATGCAAGCCATCACTCTTCCTACCAAGGGGCTATGCCATATCAACTTTTATTATAAAGTTTTATATTTTACAATCATAACTGCAATCTAAATCCATCCTCTTATAACAGATATTTTATATACTTTATAATAAAATTATAGATAATTCTTTAGTCTTTTAAAATTATAATTTTTAGATTGAGCAATAGTAATTAATTTCTTAATTCTAATTCAATTTTTGAGGATTTAACTCTAATGTTTATATCACCAAATTGATCTACAATAAAAAAACTAGTAGATTTGAAAGGATGACTTGTATGTTTTCTTTTTATCATTATTCCATTTAACCTTATTGATTTGACATCTAATAGTTCATTTTGAAAAAGTTTTACTTCAAAATTGCAAGAATTACTTGTATTTAAGGTAATTTTGCTTTTAGGCCCAGACCTTAAATATGTAATTGCTAGAACTTGATTCAAAAGATTAAATTTATAGTGAGCCTTATTCAAAACAGATAACTGTGGTCTCCATTGAAAGGTATTGTGTAAAAATTCATGAGGGATAATGCCAGCAATAAATTGACCAGAAGTATTAATAGGCCAACCAGACCAACCATGATTATAGGTGCCTCCACCATAAGAGCCACTTCCTACTTTCCAACCCTCCCAGAGTGAAGAGACGGGAGAATCAATCATCTCTGAATACCTATCCATCATTCTATCAAAACCCAAATGAGCATCTCCATGATGAAAAAATGCTTCCACTATATACTTTTCCATATAAGGTCCTGCTCTCCTCGCATTAAAAAGAGGCATTTTCATTTTGGCCCATTTAGCATGATCCGTTAAATCCAAGAGAGCTGCCAGACCATTAGCTCTATCATCAAATTTTCCCTTAAAAAAATCTGACGAAGCAAAGTATTCGCCTTGCCAATAGTTTTGTAAGATGTTATATTTTATTTGAGGAAGTAGATTAATTTGGTCTATCACTTCATTGTGTTTCCCGACGAGCAATGCCATCTTTTCAAATGATTGTAAAGCTTGGTAATACCACAATTGATCCAATAATTTATAATCTATGGTATCGCCCCAATCATACCAAGACCAACCTCCATGTCTATGTTGAACGTTGCCATCAACTACCGACCATAAATCGATATATTTTTTGATAAATGGGTATACATAATGAATCAATTTTGTATCTCTTGTATAAACAAAATGTTTCCAAAAGCCAAACTCGCCAATCGAAGCCAACATTTGAGAAGGCAACTCTTTATCCCAACTTCCTGCAGGAATTGGAGAAAACAAAACTCCATCATCTTTTTGCCATTCTACAAGGTTAGAGATTGATTTGTCCAGTGACTTGTATCCTTTCTCATCTAAAGTGTAATGGATTTCTCCCATAATATTTACTACATCACCCCACCATTGAGCTCTTTCGCGATCAGGGTCTTGGATTCCATCACGCATATTTACATTAAGTGTGACTTTTGATTTTTCAATCAAAGAATTTAGTCTTGAGTTGTTAGTCTCAAATACCCCGATGTAATCAGTATCGTACCTAGTTTCCCTATATTTTAAAGCAACAATTTCTACATCTTTAGGCAATATATAGATTACTTCGTGGCCATTAAAATAGCCCAGAGATTCAAATTTTTGAACTCCGTTTTTGGCAATGTACTCTGTCCTTAAATTTGGTTCACTTCCTCCTATATAATTGTCGGTTCGAATGTCGATTATGAAACCTTCAGTTTCGGTTCTGATTTCTAAATATGCTCCAATAGTCAAATTCTCTTTTAGTTTGCATACCGCAACGGTCGTTGAGTCGGTCTTAGTGATTTTTACAGATTTGTAATCAGTTAGACCAAAATCTTTCCACATAGGGATTGGTCTTTTCCATAGTTCTCCCCATGGCTTGACAGGCGGCATTCCAGCTTCAACAGCATTGCTCCATTTCCAATTATTTAATCTAGCATCAAAAGCGACATTGAATTCTGGTAATCTGTAGTTTGGGTTTTGGTTCTTTGTGGTATAATAACTTGGGTGCGTTGCTACCTGCCAGCTTTCGTCTGATATCAAGGTCTGCTTGCCCATCTTAAGTTCAAAAATAAGACCTCCTTTACCACTATTTTTATGCGAAAATCCTTCCCTACCCCAATACCAGAGCAAGATTTCTATATCATTTGAACCAACTTTTAAATGCTTTGATAAATCAACAAAATCATAATAACCATCCATTCTATTTGGGCCTCGCTTGAGGTTACCCTCATAAACAACAAGCTTCTCATTGATGTAAAGCCAGTACTTACTATCCGCAGATATAAACGCAGTTGCTTGAGCAATATCAGCTTGAGATTGTATATCTATACTTTTTTTAAATACAGACCAATGGTTTTGCTTAATGGAGGTATCGGGGTTAGAAATCCAATTAGCTTTCCACGCTTTTATACCTTTGTCGATACTTTGAGCTGAAATTGATAAATAGAGTAAAGAAAATACAAAAACTAATATCTTGATTCTCATACTTATTTGTTGTTTAAAATCATTTCTTTAGCGTTACTGCTTTTTTTCCAAGCAGTTAATTCATTGTATAACTTTCTAGCAATTTCGGGTTGCTTGCTAGATATATCTAGGTTTTCTCCTTCATCAGCTTTTAAATCGTAGAGCATCGTCTTACCCGATTCGTAATCATGCAAGAGTTTATGATTCTTATTAATGACGACAGATGCTGGAGTTCCTTTTTGTGGACTATAGTGCGGAAAATACCAATACAAATTTCTGTTTAATGATCTTCCAAACCAAGTTGAGCTTATATCTTTGCTATCTTCTGTTCTGTATTCTTGACCTACAAGAGAAGAGAAAGTGTTCATTAAATCAGTTGAAATAATAGGCTCATTTACTTGTCCAGTTGCAGGAATTATATTTTTCCAATAGAATATAAAAGGTACTCTGATACCTCCTTCGGACATATAACCTTTTCCTCCTTTTAAAGGATCATTTTTAGTAGGTGGAGTATGCTTTGCAAATGCTTTGACCTCTTCCACATCTAGCGCACCATTATCCGAAGTAAACACAACCAAGGTATTTTGTTCCATATTATTTGTTTTTAGGTATGACAGGATCTTGCCCACATTTTGGTCGATGGTGTGAATCATTGCTGCGTAGTTTTCATTAGGATAGGAAAGTCCTAAAGAATTCTTTTTATTAGCATAATATTCTACCAATTCCGGCTTACCTTCAATAGGTACGTGTGGGGCGTAAAAATTAAGCCCTAAGTAAAAAGGTTTACTTTTGTTTTTTGATATCCAATCAATTGATTTCCTTGTTAATACATCAGTCAAACAATCGCCTTCCTTGGCATCTGCTTTGAGCTCTGGGTAAACGTCTCCATCAAAAAATGGATAAAAAAACGAATTTGGGAGACCAGCCCATGATCCTGCATAAGTAAAATCATAACCATGAAACTCTGGCGAATAAGGCCCACCGCCAAGATGCCACTTCCCAATATGAGCGGTTTTATAACCTGACTTTTTGAGTACTTCTGGTAATGTAATGTAGCTAGTATCTAATCCTTGGGCAGTTTTTGGCGTTATAAACTTTTGACCTTTTGGGGTTGGTGGATGTCCATGGATGTGGACTGTTAGATTTAATCTTACTGGACTCAAGCCTGTAACGATGCTTGCCCTTGTTGGGCTACAAAGTGGTGCGGATGCGTATCCATATCTATAATTTATACCATTTTTAGCGAGAAAATCAAGATTAGGGGTTTCTACTAATTTGTTACCACTGCATGCCATGTCCATATAGCCCATATCATCTGTCACAATAAGAATAATGTTAGGCTTGGTACCAATAGTATTTTTTAGAGCTAGTTTTGTAGTGCACCCAAAAAACACAAAGGACAAAAGCAAATTAATTAAAACAACTTGATCTTTTTTTATCATTACTTCTTCAACTTTATACTCCAATTGTTCTTCCATTTCATCGACAAGATATTGCCGTTTGCTTCAAATTCTAAAGGTTCTGACCAATATTGAATATCATGTCCTTTAATATTATCAGGAGCAGAACCCCATAAGTCGCCCATCCAGATATACTTTTTACCTCCAACGGAATTTAATTCCATAATGTAAGTCTGTTGGGCAGGAATAATGGGCTTACCATGATAAGGATCAATATCATTTATTTGAGCACTATAGCCATTTAAAACTAAATCAATCTTTTTAGCTTTTAAGTATGCTTCTATTTCGGAAATATGAATATCAGAATACGGATAAGTTGAATCAACACTTAATTTAAATTTACCAATTGCTGATGTTGCGAAGTTCAGCTCTACTGTATTAAAGACGGCATTTTTTTTAACTAAGGAGGTTGTCTCAACTGGCTTCCAAGCTCCATTTTGATAACTAGAGACTTGAATTTTTGGAACTTCGATTAATTGGTGAGTATGAGTCGATATCGTGTCGCCGCAAGTGCCTGATCTGTTACCTGTAAAATAAATAAAGCTTAATTTATTCATTGCCGTTTCTGGGCCAATTACTTCGATTTCAGGAAATTGACCATCTTTCTTAGTCAGGTTGGTATGGACATCAGGTTGAATTATTCGATCAATTAATGCGCTATGTTTGGAACCTGAATTACGATTAATGTTATTCTTATAAACAAACCCTGACATAGGTTTCTCCGAAATATATACTCTAGCCCCACTTCCTTGGGTACAAAAGCAGCATGTATAGTCGGTAAGTAAGTAGTAGTTTTTATCTCTTCGAAAGATCGAACCAGCTTCGCAATGTTCTGCTATAAAGCCGCCATTTTTCATAGTGGATTGAAGGTAAGTATCGTCTAATTCTTCCACTGATAACTTGTGACCATTGATGGTGTTATAGCTTAAATAAGCCTTGTTGTCTTCATCAACGAATAGATTAAAATCACCCACACCTAGGTCGGAATGGCTCACTTTGACATCTTCATTCAAAATTTCAAATGGACCGATTGGGCTGTCAGCTACTGCAACACCAAACTTACCTGTCCAAAGATAAGGGTACCAATTGTACCATAAAATATACTTTTTACTTTTACTATTATAAACTACATGTGGTCGATAATAAATACCAGAAGGCTCGTTTTTAAGTATTGGGCCCTCTGCTTTCCATGAGACCATATCTGATGAACTATATATATGGTATTTATTAGTCCTAACAAAGCCTGATGTGTTACCATATGAAGTGCCGTACCAATAAAATCGATTCCCAAATTGGATTACTCTACCATCATGTAAATCAATGAAATTGCCGTTAATATCTTTTCGGGTTTGGGTATTGTCTATAATAATATTTTGACAAAAAATATTTAGTGAAAGAAAAAGAATACTTCCTAAAATAACTAGTTTCATAATTTGACAAATGATTTTGATGAAGAAGTTTCATCATTTGAATAAACAATAAGCAAATACTTACCTGACTTTAAATCTTTGACAGAAATACTTTTATATAGTTCGCCAGAAAGCTGTAATCTACCTGAATAATCATAGATTTTGAAATTTTTCCATTCAAAATTCACTGACTTGAGGTGTATAAATTCTTGAACAGGATTAGGCACGATTTCAATTTTCGAATTTAAATTTTCCACATCGATGCTCGTCAAATTTTCAAATTGCAATCTTGGAACATCGACCCCAACTTCCTTAGTAGAAAAACTGGCAGGATCGCCAATGTATGAACTCGCCCCTTCTAAAACTAACGTAATTACTTTGTTGCGAATGCTAGGTATTTTAAGTAATTGCGACAAATTCCATTCATACCATTTTTGTTCTGTACCAATGGCAGTTTCTAGGTTTAAATTAATTGGATTAATGTTGAATTTATTGAAAGTAAGTGAATCTTCTAGCCAAGAGATATCCTCTGAATAGCCAAGTTTGATATTCATTTGTACAGGAGATTTTCCATAGAGTTTTAATTTCAATTCATTCACATCTGATGGCACTTTTGAGAGGTCTACTTTAAGTAAACCCAATCTACTAAATCCTTGTGTTCCACTCTTTTTAACCTCAATTTTGTATTGGTCTGTTACTCCCAAATTTGTGTTTTCAAAGGCCCCATCTCTGACAAAAACATCTTCGATAATCGGTAATTCATTTGATTTGAGTTGCTCTTTAAATTCGACTTTAAATACAAAAGAAGCTGTAGCTACATGTTTCCTATTATCCCTAACAAATGCATATAAACGAAACTTTCCACCATTATGCTCTGGCTTAAAGCTTAGTTTAGCTTTTTTTCCATCTACTGATATAATGCTAGGTATGGTTGAGAAAGACAAGCCTACATCTTGGAGCCCATCTCTAATTTCTTTTGGCCAGGGTTGGATTATATATTCAAAGGTTAAAGGATCATCTTCATGATCAAATGCGAAGACTTCTACTGTATTTTCATTAGGTTTTTCAATAGTTAGATTGGAAGATTGAGGTTTTCCATTTATGGTCATTAACTGCATTCTAGGAGCCCTATTTGAAGGTAACTTACCACTCCAATGTTTCTGTAGTGCATCCACCATCTCTGTGGTATGGTCGTGTACCCATAGCCCAAACCAAGTTAATGAGCCTTCGTTTTTAAAGTTCCAAAAGAACACATAATTACCTATCAAATGGCCTTTATTTGCATTGATATGATCGGTATATCGGTTGTCAATTAGACTATATTTTTCTCCGCTATTTAGCTCCATCGGAGCACCATAAGGCGTCTTTTGAGTACCCCAATTGCCATTTACACCCCATTCAGTAAGCATGTATGGTTTTTTCCAATTACTTGCTTTTACGGTGCTTGCGGCTGCTTGGAGTCCATCGTAAAGATTAATTCCAAGAAAATCTAAGTCGGGACATCTTTCTGCTACATGATTTATCAAAGTTACTCCCGTCCCTGCCAAAACCGTGCATGTCAAATGATTTCCTCCGGTCTCTTCATGTATCATTTTTGAAATATCGTTGATCGCATTCCAAACATTGAGATTTTTGTAATTAAGATTAACTTCATTGCCAATACCCCACCCCAAAATAGCTGGATGATCTTTTAACTTCTGCACCCATCCTCTAAATCCTTCTAACTGATTTGCAATACGCGTTGCATTATTGTAGTCAAATCCAGCATGTTCGTGATTGACCCATAAACCTATTAATACAGTTAAACCATTTGCATGAGCAGAATCTAGCAAAGCCCTAGTATTAACGCCTACCCCCCAAGTTCTAACGGAATTTCCTCCGCGAAGAGCTAATTCTCTGTAGAGTTTTGGATTATCAGCACCTGCACCTTGGACCAAATATGGCATTCCGTTTCTAATAATTTCAAAAGTACCATTATCTAGTTTTGCTATTTTATTAATTGAGGGTTGTGCCCTAACAAAAATAGCTATCAGCAAAATAATTAAACAGAGAAAAATTACTCTGATTAGCTCTTTAGATACTATTTTTTTTGATTGATACATGGATAATTTTAATAATAAACATCTTTAATACTTAAAAAGACTAGAGAGTATAGAAGTATTATGCTCTCCAGTTTGGATCAATTATTTGATAATGATCAGTTTTTGTACATTGGATTGAGCACCATCACTTGCCCTGACAAAATATATCCCAGATTTTAACATTGAAATGTCCCAAGTGTAAAAACTGTTTCCAGAAGAAACTTCTTCATTCAATAATGATTTTACCTTTTCTCCAGAAGTACTAAAAATATCAACGCTTAAGTATTTAGAACTTTGAACTTCAATCTCCATATTGATCCTATCGTTAGCAGGATTAGGATAAGCCAAGATACTAAAGTTATCATTTAATTCTATCTCAATATTACTCGTCAATAGCTTAGCTGATTGCCATGTAGTAGCTAATCTGATTTCATCAAATTCCACATTATAAGGTATTTGATCTGCACCTGATCCTTCAGTTCTTATCCTAATGATATCAACATTAGATTTAAATGCGTTTGTCTCTCTTTTGATCAAGGCTGTAGCTTCAGAGGGCTCTGAGCTAGGGTTAGGATTTACCCACATAAATACACTATCATTAACAGTTGTGCCCGTGGTCCTTATTTTGACAACTATCCATGACAAGCCCTTATCATCTAAATCAGTAACACTAATGGTATTGGTTTGAGGTGTTACCAATCCTAATTTGCCATTACCGAAAATTCTACCAAATGACATAACTTGACCAGCATTATTTGAAATGGCCGAAGATCTAAGTGTAAGATTCCCTACTTGATTCCTGACAGGTGTATCTTCAGAAAACATTAAGAAAGATAACCAATATGTTTTACCATCATTTTTGATAGGTGTTGCTAAATTTCTATCTATTCTCAATTGTTTACTAGCTTCTCTAAGCTCTAATCTTGCCTTATTCCCTATGGATTGAAAACCTTCAATAGTTAATGAACCTTTAGCGATAGATTGCTTATTGTCACTTTGTTGGCCGCCATCGCTCCAAGCGTTTAACCAAAAAGCATTTTCACCACCACTGCCAATGACACTTGAGTTTTGATCGTAATTAAAAGGCTCGTAGGCTAATAGATTTGGGTCAGAGCTTCCAAATTTACTCGATACATCTCTAAAGGCAAACCCTGTTCTAATTTCATCAATATTGGTTTTTGAAGTTTGTACTCCGAAGGTATTAATCTTTATGCCAGCAATACCACCATCAAAGTTAGCATCAAATTGATACGAGGCGTTTACAATATTAGGTATGGCATCGGCAGATGGATTTAACCACACATATACCTTGTCAGCACCTTCTTTATTAACTTCAATTCTGGTTACTACCCATTTTGGGCCAACCAATTCTGTATTTTGATCAACCGTATTTGCTAATTTATCATCAAGGTAAGCAAATTTAGATATTCCTTGAATTCCTCCAAAGCCTACTATTTCTTTTCCAGCTTTGTTGGTGTATAAGAAATGAACGCCATTCCCAATATCTTTTTTCTCAACATCAATGAGTACGCTTGACCAAAATACACCACCTTCGTCAGCGATCGGTGCTTTAAACTTTCGCGTAACAGTGGTTGTGGTATTCGCTTGTTCGATAGTAAGTTTATTACCTGTTGGATTTACTCTATCGCTTTGTATTGAAGGCGCAGTAGAAATGGCATTGGAAGTAACCGGATCAACTTTCCATGTGTCGCTCCACCCAGTACCTCCATTAGCATCTCTAATTTGTGATCCGGCAGTATAGTTGAATCCTTCATAGCCCACTTCAGCAAATACTGGTGGATCAATATCTATTAAGTCTGATGGAACTACATCTGAATACTTCTCTCCAATAGCTATGTCATCCCATACAGGCGCTACTAAAGAATCTGGTGAGTATTCTACTTTAAATCCTAAACTATTCCATTTTGCCAAATTCACGTTTATTTTAATGGCAGAATCTCTAGAAGGCGTTCTGTTGAGTGCTGGGTCTACCCATAAAAACACTTCGTCATTTGTAGTCGGATTGCCATTAGTGACGACATTCATAACTATGTAATAACCATCCTTTGCCGATAGGCCTGGAATAGCTCGGCCTGGCACTGTTCCTAAACTACCACCGAAAATTTGTCCAACTTGCAATAATTGGCCTCCTGCACCAGCTGAAGTATAGGTAGATGAGTCTGCCAAAACCAAATGAGCAACGTTGGTACTGCCATTAGGTGAATTAAAAAAATAACCTATCCAATATTCTCTTCCATTATCTCCATACTCACCATCCAGTTTTCTTACAATTCGGGCAGATTGGCGAGGTTTTACTTCTAATTTTCTACCAGAAGTTTGTTTTAGCAATTTGGCACTTCTTACTCCTCCTTCAGTAACTGTTGGAGCAATACCACTTATCAATTGATAAGCACCAGCAAATCCAGTACCTCCATTTTGACCGATTAAATTAGTTCCAGCTGCATATTCAAATTTTTCAGATACTTTGCCTGGGCGAGTACCAATCTTTGTTAAATCAATGGGTACAACATCTGTAAACACTTTTCCAATAATGATATCATCTACTAAATATTGTAAGCCATCACTGCCTTCAGCTCTTATCCCAAGTCCATGGAATACAGCATTGTTATACAATTTATTTTTAATGTTTGCTTTAGAAGTATCTGGGGTCATAGAAGGGTCAGGATCTACCCACATTGTCATACTCCATCTTCCATTCGCATGTGATAATTTTCCGACTAGCCAATTAGCCGTGGTGCCATTAAAAGTTTTACCAGATAGTGTTGGTCCGCCAACTTGCCCATTTCCAGCTGCAAAAATGTTTTGAGAATTAAATTGTTTCCCAATAATGACATGTTGAAAGTTTTCTCCTGTTTTTGTGGAATCTACCAATAATAGACTTCCTACATTATTAGTACTATTTCCTTTTGACGCCATTTGGACACTAAACCAGATTTCTTTTGAAGCAGAATCGATTGGAGTGTTAAAATATCTAAGATATCTATTTGAAGTAATTGTTGAATTTATTTCTAAACTTGAAGGATTTGTTCTAGCCAACAAAGTCTCATTTATCAAACCTCTATTGACAATTTTTGCAGATTTTTTGCTATTCAAATCTAACCACCCTCCTTTGAATCCATTTTCTAGTTTACCAACTCCACCTAAAGAATCTGCAGCCGCATATTCAAATTTTTCAATTGCTATGATAGTATTGGGAGGAACTGTTTTGCTCAAATTTTTAGGAAAAACATCAGCTAAATTAGGACTAAATTTTAAATCATCTATTCTACCTTTTACCGCTTGTGGGCCCTCTACTTTTGCACCTATAGCGTCAAAACCATCGTTTAAATCAACAGTAAATTTAATATCCGCCTTGGAAGTATCAAGCGTCGTGGTAGATAAGCTCGGGTTGATGAAGACAAACATTTTTTCTCTTTGGGCATCACCACTCATGGTTAACATGGCAACTGCGTAATAACCATTTCTCGTATCTGTATTATCAGCAAGCAGCGTACCAACTATCCTTTGGCCATCGATTCCAAATTTTTCTGAATTGAAAATTTTACCCATTCGTACAGTTTGACCACCAGCTCCAGTTGCGAGATATCCTGCTGATTTTACTATCATGGCCTGCATCACGCTTCCATTGGTAGTTGGATTTTCGTAATCTGTGTCCATGGCCCAGCCCATATAGTAAGTCTGACCATCATCTGTTACTGGATTTTTTAATAAGCGAAAAAATCTTGAATTTGCAGCTCCAGCAGCGTGATCAATAAATAATGAATTATTAGATGTTGTTTGATCTATAGCATTAATATCAGATCCTTTTTCTGCGATTTTAGCTTGATTGGAGCCAGATCTGAATGTCCAAGATCCTCCGAATCCTGTACCACCATTTTTACCATTCAACGAATCACCAGCTAGATAGGCAAATTCTTCAACTGCAGTAACAGGCACAAGTGAGAGATCTGTAGGAGTGACATCAGCCAAGGTAGCTCCAAATTTTAGGTCATCAAATACACCATTCAATGCTGCAGGGCCTTCTAGTTTACCACCAATAGCATCAAATCCTGTGTTGAATTCAGCTGTAAACTTAGTATTTGCTTTTGTGGTGTCTAAAGGGTTATTTGGTGTAGGATTTATGAAAACGTAAAAATTTTCTCTATTTGCATCTCCTGACATTTTGATCATCACCACCACCCAATTTGCATTTCGAGTGTCAGTATCGTTTATCAAAATTGGAGAGGTTAATTTAGTCCCATCAATTCCAAATTTTTCACTATTGAAGATTTTTCCAAATCGAAGTAACTGACCATTTGGTCCATTAGCTGTGTAAGCTGTACTACTTGCAATCATAGCCTGACAAACACTCCCGTTAGCCGCTGGGTTGGTGTAGTCAGACTTCATTGCCCAACTCATATAATAGGTTTTACCATCATCAGTGACTGGCTGAGCTAACTTTCTAAAAAATCTCGGGCCTGCCTGCCCAGCATTGTGGGTTATATTTAAATGATTTCCAGAAGTTTTTGAACCAAGGGCGTCGATAGTTATACCTCCTTGCCCGATTTTCACTTGAGCATTAGCCTTTAGAACTTTCCAATTATCTCCAAATCCAATGCCTCCGGCTTTGAGAGAAAGTGAGTCACCCAATGTATAATTGAAGTTTTCTGAAGCTTGGCTAAACCCAATTGAAGTGATAAATGAGAATAATAGCAATGTAAAAATTTTGTTCATGACGTTTGATTTAAATTTCAAGTATATATTTTTTGTGACTTTATTTCTTTACCAACCTGTATTTTGTCTATATTTATAGATTAATACATTATTAAATGGTATTGCTACCTTTGGTCTAATATTGGAGTATGCTGTTGGGAGAGGATCAAGAAAGGTTTGAAGTTTTTTCTGTTCTTCTCCATGTTTTTTAAGTGTTGATTCAAGGGTTCCATATCTTATCAAGTCTAACCATCGAACTCCTTCAAAGGCTAATTCTACCCTTCTTTCATTCCTTAGCAAGTTTTTTAGCTTTTCATTAGTAAGTACATTTAGAAAATCTTTTGGATTACCAGGGAATGCTAATTCTAATCCAGCACGAACTCTGATAGCATTCACCAATTCAATGGCCTCATTGCTCAAACCGCTTTGAGTCTCAACTAAAGCTTCAGCAAGCATAAGGAGAGTTTCTGCATACCTAAAAATTGGTTGATTGGTATTAGTACCATTGGCAAGGACAGGTGGATGAAGATACTTTTTAATGTATGGTGTCGTATCTCTAGTAGAAGTATTAATATAAATTCCTACACTTTGAGTATATCTTTTATCGCCTTGCTCAAAAGCTTTCACCATATCTTTTGTTGGGATGTTTTTACCATTGAGACCACCTATAAACACAGAATTGACTCCACCAGTCAAATCAGTTCCGCTATTGTTTGGCAACCAATTTATGAACCAGCCAGCTCCTTGGTTTGAAGCTAAATCATATTGCGCAGCGAATATTACTTCTTTATTTGAAAACTTTTTCTCGGGAGCAAATACATCAGCAAAATTATTCTCTAAGCCATACTGCCCAGAATTTATGATTTCTCGAAGTAAAGGGATAGCCTCATTATATTGTTTTTGGTAAAAATGAATTCTTGCTTTTAACATAAGGGCTGCTGCTTTAGAAGCCCGACCTATATTCTTATTATCCCATTTTATGGGGAGGTTTTTGATTGCAATATCTAAATCTTTAAGAATAATTTCATTAATAATCTCTATTTCGGGAGATCTTGGTAATTGTCCAGCTTCCTCCGCATCTCTATACACTCTGGTAATCTTTGGAACATCTCCAAAATATGCAACTAAAAAATAATAATTAAAAGCCCGAGCAAAATGTGTTTCTCCCAATCTTATAGATCTATTTGCTTCTATTTCAAAAGAAGCTGAATTAATATTTTCTAATATGAAGTGTGCCCTTGCAATTCCATTATATGCATTATTCCACAAGCCGGCAAAAGCTCCATTTGATGCATCTGCCAGATGATAATCCAAACTTTCGAAAGCCTCGGCTCCTCTGTCTGCAGGGTTGTATTGAAAAGTTGTATTATCTGCCTGAAAATCACCTAATTGCCAATTGGCACCATTGTAAAAACCTCTTATTACAGGGTATAAACCGTTGACTGCTTGGGTAATTTGCTGCTCGTTACGAAAAAAATCTTCAGGGGTATAAGTACTAAAAGGCTCACGGGTGATAAATTCTTCACTACAAGCAGAAAGACTTAAGAAGATAATAATCTTATAAAATAATTTTTCCATTGTTCTAC
>CAYQAQ010000009.1:13825-19521 GCA_964415495.1 uncultured candidatus Brocadiaceae bacterium
TACTGATTTATAAGGTTAAATTGAAATTGAAAGTATAGGTGGTAGCGGTCGGGTACGCAGAGTAAAAAACATTTCGTTCCAAGGGTCCGCCTGTGGCTCTTCTTGCTTCTGGATTAAATTTAAAGGATTTAAAATAATATAAATTTTGGCCAGTTAACCCAATAGTAAGCCCTTTCAATCCTTTTATCTTTTTAATTACATTTGTGAGGTTATAATTAATATTAATATTCGAAATCTTCAGAAAGGAACCACTAGATAGTCCTGCACTTCCGGGCCATCTCCATCTCTGACTACTCGCTACAGATGTTGTAGTAGGTACTCGAATGGTGTAATCAGTCGAACCTACCCTCCATCGATCCAAAACATCACGATCTAAGTTAAAAACACCTTGCAATTCTCCTGCGCCTTTATCCGTATTATGTCCAAACTCTTTAGCTAAATTTAATATTTTACCACCTTGACTTCCTACAAAAATAATTCTCGCATTAAAATTTTTAAATATAAAATTATGTGTCATTCCGTATGTAAAATCAGCCCAAGGATTACCGATAATTTGGATATCTTTATTTCTATCCAAAAATCCATCTCCATCAAAATCGTCATAAATAGGAGCACCTTCTACTGCACCAGGATATTTTGGTACAGACTCGTCTTTTATCATATCTGCTGTGTATAGGCCAGTGATTTTCAACCCTCTGAACATCCCAATTGGAGAGCCAACTTCTATAATTCCAGCATTTGTACCATTTCCCGCAGGAATTGTTAATATTGGATTGTTAAATTCACCAATTCTGAGTACTTTGTTTCTATTTATCCCAATATTGCCTTTAATTGACCAGCTAAAACTTTGTCTAATAATGGCTTTATAATCAGCGCTAAATTCTATTCCTTTATTTTCTATCGATCCTAAATTAGAAATTCTACTCCCAAAGCCTGTAACTCTGGGGGTTGTTGTCCCAAATAACAAATCTTCAGTTACCGATCTATAAAGATCAATTTCAATATCCAATTTCTTTTTAAACATGGTTAGGTCTAATCCAAGATCCAATTGATTTGTTTCTTCCCATTTTAAGAAAGGATTTGGCAACCCTGTCACAGTGTTGCCATCGATTCTTGTACCTCCTATCACATAGTCGGCACCACCAACAGTACCTCGCCAAGCGTAATTGCCAATTCTGTTATTTCCACTCACTCCAGCACTAATCTCCAGTTTAGCATCATTGAGTATATTGTTTTTTGGAAACCACTTTTCTTTAGAAATTCGATAAGCCAATGCTCCAGATGGGAAAAAACCCCATTGGTTATCAGGACCAAATCTACTAGAGCCGTCGCGTCGAGCCGATGCCGTCACATAATATTTTTCATCAAAGTTATATTGAAGTCTTCCTAAGTAACTGATAAGTGCTTGTTCACCAATACCCTCGGATGTGCCAAAAAATATTTGAGTGCGTCTTTCTGGATCATTAGGATCTGAAGTAGGAATATTTCCTTTGAAGATTAATTGAAAATTTTCGTCTATGAGTCTACTCGTATTTGAGCCGAAAGTAGTCTCCTGTGTGAATTCGCCAGTATAAGCCAAAAGCCCATCAAAGGAATGTTTTTTAATTTTTTTATTGTACAGAAGCTGGGTTTCACTTAAAAGGCGTAGATTTTCATACCTTCCTGTATTTATCGAGGCTTGAAGATTATTAAATGCTGGCTCTAAACCTTCTGCCCTAATACTTGATGGCTCATAACTCCTGCCTTTGTTGTTGAAATAATATGTGGATGCTTTTGTTTTTAAGGTTAATCCTTTTATTATTTCGGCTGAAAGTCCAATACTCCCTTGTAAACTCCTATTATCTTTATTATTCCTTTGCTCTTCTAAGTACCTTACTGGGTTTACTTGAAAAAACTGGGTTAATACACCTTTAGTATCTCTGCTTAAATTGCCCTCGTTATCATAAATTTTACCTGTTGGGTCTGCCCATCTCGCTATATTTAAAACGTTATAAACCGAAAACTGACCAGATCCAGGATCTGTATTTCCCGTGGTATTATCAGTCCAAGATGGTGCTAAATCCATTGAAAACTTCAACCAAGGCTTTATAGTAGCGTCAAAATTTGCACGCAAACTGTATCTTTTAAGGTTTGACTCAATAACAACTCCTTCTTGATTTAAATAACCAAAATTGACAGCATATGTGACTCCTTGGTTTCCTCCTCTGACACTTACGTTATGATTTTGCATCCATGCATTTCTAGTCAATGCATCAAACCAATCTGTTCCTTTGCCATAAGATTCGGGATTTCTAAGATGAAGAGGTACTTCGTCTACAATTGGATACCTTTTATTTAATATAAAAAAATCATCATCAAATCGCTCTTTATGAAATTGAGCAAGTTCTGAAGCACTCATAACATCAGGTTTTTCCCAACTTGGAATGGTTTGAAAATTTAATGTTGTACTATAGGAAATAGTTGGCTCCCCTATTCTACCTCTTTTTGTTTTGATAATTACTAAGCCATTGGCAGCTCTACTTCCATATATAGCTTTACCTGAAGCATCTTTTATTACACTTATAGACTCTATGTCGTCAGGATTGATCATAGTAAGAAAGTTATCACGCTCAGCACTATAGTTACCATAAGGTATATCGTCAATAACTATTAACGGTGCACTTTGTGGAGAGATAGAATTGATACCTCGTACTATGAATTCAGGACCACCTCCTGGAACGCCTGTACCCTGTCTTATTTCTACATTGGCTATTTGACCTGCTAAAGCTTGAGAATAACTTGTGATCGCTTGGTTGGAAAGCTCTTTAGCTCCTACAGTTCCAACACTCCCGATATAATCCCTTTTCTTAACTTCTCCGTATCCTATTACCACTACTTCATCAAGACTAGTCATAGACTTAAGTACTGCGTTTATAACATTTCTACCATTGATGGCTATAGATGTTTTTTCATAACCTACGTAACTTACTTCAATGGTTCCATTTTTCTCTTTAGTCTCTATAAAAAATGAAAAATTACCATCGACATCGGTGGTTGTTCCTTTTGTTGTTCCTTTTAAAAGCACATTGGCTCCTATTAGAGGATCCCCTTTTACATCTTTGATACTTCCTCTGATTTCAAAACGATCTTGTGTTACATTTGTGCTGGACTTAACTTTGTTATGCAATCCATCAATTGACTTAATATCAGCATCCCCAACTCCTCGATTTGGACTTAAAATGATCCTATTATCTGCAACTTCATAAGTCAAATTTAGAGGCGTAAAAAGCTTAAGTAAAACTTTATTTAGCTTCTCTTTTTCAACCTTTAGAGAAACTAGGGTTTTGCCTTCAAGTACTTTGCTGCTATAGACAAATTTTGCTTCACTTTTCTTTTCAATTATAGATAGGACATTTTCTAGTCTTTCTGATTCCACTGAAATAGAGATTTCTTTGTCTAAAAAGTTCTGTCCGGAAGCTTTAGTTGCATACACCACCGTCATTGATCCAAATATCAAAAGAAATTGAAAAAATGAGTGTCTTATAATTTTTGAAATAATCATCTTTTTTACATTGTTATATTAATTACTCAATACATCCTTCACCGGTTACAAGAACTTTTTCGTCATTCAAACTCATTTGAGCATTTACTGATTTGCAAAGAATCCTAATCTTTTCAAGTGGATTAAATCCTGATAAATCTCCCGTAAATTTGCAATTTTTCAATTCTTTATCGAGGATAAATATCTCTATATTATAAAATTTCTTAAATCTATGCACCACGACACCTAGGTCTTCATTCTTAAAAACAAATTCCCTATTTTCTTCAAACTTTAAGATGGGACTTGGCTGATCTACAATAGATTTTTTAAAAATTTTCTTGTTTACGTCTACAATTAAGCGGTTATTAGCTTCTAAAATTGTATTTTTCCTGTCTAAAGACTGTGATTTAGAAGTATCATAGACTTTTACAATTCCTGATAAGACTGAGACTTCCATCTTATCTTTTGATAAGTCTTTAACAATAAATGTGGTCCCTAAAACTTCTGTTGTAATCCCATTTGAATTCACATAAAAAGGTAGTTTTTCATTCCTTTTTACATCAAATTCTCCAGCACCATTTAAGTAAAGAGTTCTTGAAGTTTTTGCAAAATCTTCTTTGTATGTAATTGCACTGTTTGGACTTAATTTTACAATACTTCCATCCAATAGAGTAAAACTTTGAACTTTGCTAGTTGTATTTTGAAGTTTTATTCCTTCAATTTTATCTACATTCACAAAACTCTCTTTAGTTTTATTACTAGAGATTTCATTTTTAATAAAATACAAAATACCCAATAATAAAATCAAGAAAACTGCAGCATAAGCTAAGTAAGACAAAGTTTTTGAAGATCTTTTCTTTTCTGCATTAATGCCTGCCTCTAATTTTTTCAAAATTGAAGTTTCAGCGCTTTTAACATCTGTAGAATTTATTCCATAGTTGCTTTTTTCGAACGTTTCATGAGCCGCCCATTGATCTAAAAGCTTATTTTCTTCTTTCGTGGTATTGTTTTGAAGGTATTTTTTTAATAACTCTTCAAATGTGTGTTGATTCATTTTTTAATTATTTTGTTTGTAGGTTTCCAATTGCTCTTTAAGCACTTTAAGTGACTTGGTGATGTGATATTCGATTGCTTTTTCCGAGAGATTTAATTCCTCAGCGATTTGGCCAATGGTTTTATGCTTCAATCTGCTTAATGTAAATATTTCAGCTGTCTTTTCAGGCAGTTTTTTCATAGCATTTTCAATAGCCTTTTGCAAGTCATTTTGATTTACTAGGTTCTCGACGCTGTTATCCTGATATATATTTTGAAATAAAATGTGTTCTCTATATTTCTTTAAATTGATCTGGGATTTAAAAAAAGCGTAAGAAAGATATTTAACAGAGACTACAATGTAAGTCGACAACTTTCTTATCTCTACATTTTCTCTATTTTTCCAGAGAGATTCAAAAAAACTATGTACAATGTCTTCGGCCTCTTCTTTTAAGTAGGTTTCGTTAAATGCAACATGGTAAGAAACCTTGAAATATCTTTGATAAATTTCTATGAAAGCTTTGGCATCTGCATTTTTGAGTGCTTCGACCAGTCCTTCATCCGTCATTTTCTGATGATTCATTTTGCCTTTTTTAACGATTTACAAATATGGTGTATTATCTCTTCAATAACCCTAAACTAATATTATGTTTTTTTATTTATTATAATATGTATCTTTTATTAAGGAATGCGAGAACGGTCATGCAGCAGTATTAAGTTTTCGATATCTCTCACTATATTTGGTGCAATACAACTATGATCCATCAATACGAAAAAATACTAAAACCTAGGTCAAGGGGCTTTCACCTCATTACTCATGAAGTCATGCAAGGTATCCCTCTTCCTTCCACTGGGATTTGCCATATCTTTATTAAACACACCTCTGCTGCCCTCACCATCAATGAAAATGCCGATCCCGACGTCCTCCACGATTTTGAATTGATGATCAATCGAATCGTGCCAGAAAACCAACCCGGTCTACATCACACTTTAGAAGGTCCCGATGATATGCCATCACACGTCAAAGGCAGTATGATGGGCAGTTCTGTGACGATACCCATAACTCATGACAGACTTAACTTAGGTACTTGGCAAGGTGTCTATTTATGTGAATTTAGGAACTATGGGGGGCCGAGAAGAATAG
>CAYQAQ010000010.1:0-19361 GCA_964415495.1 uncultured candidatus Brocadiaceae bacterium
ACGCCAGCGCCGTCACCGCTTGGGGTGTGTGGGTGCACGAATGGCTGCGCGCGCATCCCGGCATCGCCGTGGTCGGCGGCGAACAGGTGCGCGATCGCCTCACCCGCGCCGAGGTTCCGGTGCGCTGGTATCGCGCGGTCGACGAGGCGGTCCTCGCCAGCGATGCCACCATCAGTGGCGTCTCCCCCAGCGAACGCGCGATGTTGTGGGAATGATGCCATGAGTGAGCCCGACCCCAAACCCGCGTCGCAAGACGATATCGACGCCCTGCTCGCGGAGCTCGGTGGCTCGCCGGCGCGTCCCGCCAACGATCCGACGGCAGAAACCATGCCCGCAGGCGGTACCCAGGCCGACATCGACGCTTTGCTCGGTGCCATCGGCGGTGGCTCCGCTGCCAAGGATGGCGACGACATCGACGCACTCCTGAGCGAAATCAGCAATACCGCGGAAGGCCGTGCCAGCGGTGGCTTAACGAATGCGCAAACCAAACGGCTCGATGCGGTGCTGGAATCCATCCAATCCGGTCCGCAGCCGATTCAAGGCGGCGCGCTGGGATTGAGCTCGGATCAGCTCGAGAACTTGGTCGCGAAGCACGCCCCCAGCCCCGATTCAGCGGCACCCTCCGAGAGCGAGATCTCGCAGGATGATATCGACGACCTGGTCGCGCAGCTGACGGCGGTGGTCGGTGGCACCGGGCCGATCACCCTCGCCCAGGCGCGTGGGAAAAGTCCGACCGTGCCGGACAGCGGCGGCCGCCCCTTGGCGTCCATCACCGGTGCGGCACCCGCCATCAAGGCTCCGCCCGCAAAAACGCCAGCCGCGAAAACGCCACCCACCAAAAGCCCGTCAACAGCAACCGTTGTCACACCTGCTGCCGGCAAGCCCACGGCCAAGCCCGCAGCGCGGCCAGCTTCGGGCGGCCGGCCGGCGCCGAAGCCTGCTGCCGCACCAGATTATGCCAGTCCGGCCCTGGTTGGCGGCGGTGCCGCAGCCATCGGCGTGTTGGCGCCGGCGGAAATCCGCGGCGCTCGCTGGCTGCTGGTCGCCGCCGTCCTGCTCTTGGCCGTGTGCGCGGCCGGCATGGGCGCCATGGTCCGCACCTTGTCGGGATTGGCCGGGCAACTCGCGCGCAATCCCACCACCGGCACGCTCGACGCCGATCGCTTCGCCTTGGCCTTGACCGCGGCGCGCAATCTGCTCGCCGACGGCGACGCCGTCGATGCCGCCATCGGCGTGCAGGCGCTTGAACGCCTCAAGGCCGATCATCCCAATCGCGCGCAGGAACTGACGCTGGAACTGGCTCGCCACTGGCGCGCCCAAGGTGCGCACCGCAAAGCGGCCGATGCGTATGCGAGCGTCATCGACAAGGTGCTCATCGGCGGCGATCCGCGCATTCTGCTCGAATACACCGCCTCGCTCACCGTACTCGGCGACTACGCCGACGCCGTGCGCCAGCTGTACAGCATGCTCGCGCAGGAGCAGATCCTGCTCGCGCGGGAAGACCGCTTGGGACATCCCAAATCTCCTGAAGAGCAGACGCGTGATCGCATGGCGATCCAGCAGGCCTACCTCCAGCTCGGTGATCTGCTTTCTCGCCAGAATTCCGCGTCCGGGAGGCAGCCATGAACGCTTTCCTGCTTCTGGTCGCCCTCGCTGCGGTCCCACCCGAGCCGCTGCAACCCTTGCCGCCGCGGCCGGCACCACCGCAGATTGAAACCCGATCCGATCCGCTGCGGGGCGAGGATCCGCGCCGCATTGGCGCCGATCTGCTGCAGCTGCGCGAAGCCGTCGAACGGGTCACCCGCATTTTGGAGCCGACGGCGAAGCCGGGCAGCACACGATCGTCCGAATCGCCAGGCAGCACTGGCCCGAGCCAGGCAGGCGAATCGGTGGTCAAGGAATCGCTGCGTTTCACGCTGTCCGTCACCCGCAACGCGGACGGCGAACGCTATGTCACCGCGAACATTCGCGCCGAACGGTTGGAAGCCGTCTATCGCGAATTGGGCGTCATGCTGGATCGCCCAATCGACGACGCTGGCGTCACCATCACGCAGCGCCTCGTCTCTTTGCTGGTTGCCGATCTGCCTTGGGACGAAGCGCTCGACCGCTTGTTCGGTCAGGCGGGCATCCATTGGCATGAAGCCGGATCTGGTCCCACCGCCAAATTGGTCTTGAGCGAGCGTGCCGATCCAGCGGACAGCGATCACCGGGCCGAGATTCGCGCGGATAGCGCCCGCCGCGTGCTTTTACGCGCCGCCGCTGGCAGTGTGCCGCATCTGGCCGCGGAGGCCCTCTTTCGCTTGGCCCAACAAGAAGCCGCAGCCGGCCGCCACCTGGATGCGATCCGCGGCTTCAGCCAGCTCGTGGTCGATTTCGACGCCGGCACCGACCCAGGCGTCAACGTCTGGATCTTGCGTGGCGTCCGCGGAATTGCCGATGCCATGGTGGCTGCCGGTCAGCCAGCCGAAGCCTTGGCGGTGTATCGTTCATATATTACGCGCTCCGATGGCACCGACGCGGAATTGCCGGCAGTCTACCTCGCGGCGGGACGTGCAGCGCTGCTGCAAGCACGGCGCGCCAATGATCCGACGGCGCGCGATGAAGCGGGAATGCTGCTCGACGTGCTGGTCGAACGCTTTGCCAATCGTGCCGATGCGGCGGCCGCTATTGCGGAAGCCCGCCTGTCGCTCGGCGAGCTATTAGTCGATGCCAAGCGCTGGAATGAAGCCGAAGAGCACTTGGCCACCCACGTCCGCACCGTACGCCACGAAGACGACCGCGTCGCATTTTGGCGCGCCGAAAGCCTGTTCCACCTCGGCCGCTTCGATGAAGCACGTAGCCGCTATGAACGAGTCACCGTGGCCGGGAATAGTCCCCTGACCAGCGAGCAACGGGCACGGGCCGCTGTGCGTATCGGCGAATGCCTGCTGGGCATGCGTCCGCCGCAATACGCCCGCGCTTTGTTCGCTTTTATACGCGCACGCCAGAATTATCCACGTCTGCGTTTGGACGGGGAAGTGATGGTCGCCGTCGCCCGTTGTTACGCCGAACTGGAACATGAATCCGGTGCCATCGAAGAATTCTGGCAGCTCCTGCGCGGCTCGGCGCTCGATGATCAAGGCGCTCGTGATGCACTGGGGCAATTCCTCGGCAGTCTGCAAGGCAGTCTTACCCAGTATGATACCACGGTGCGCAGTCGCGTGCTGTTCTACATCGCCGAGGCCGATCACCGTCAAGCGTGGCGTGATCAGTTGCGGCGCCCGCAATTGGTCGCCGATGCGATCCAGCGCTACGACCGCGTGCTCAAAGAAAACCCCAGCGCCGACCTACGCAATGCCGCACGCTTAGGCATGGCGCGCGTGGCTTTCCTCGGTGGCGAAGACGCCCTCGGTCGCCAAGCCGTGCAGGAATTATTGTACGATCCTGAAAGCAGTGAGCGTGAACGGCAACTCGCTGCCCAGACCCTCGGTGATCATCTCAAGGCCCAGGGGCTTTTGCGCGAAGCGATCACCGCCTATGAAGGAGCACTGCCATGAGGCATCTGCTCTGCGCACTGGTGCTGACCGGTGGCCTGGTGAGTGCTGCGGAATTGCCAGCACCGCGACCGCCCGCGCCGCCCGCGCCGATGCTATTGCCGGAGGTCGCGACGCTCGACGGCGGTGAACGCTCGGAAAGCGATCTGCTTGCCAAGCGCCTGCGCGAAATGTTGGCCGGGCATGATCATCGCATTGCCCAGCTCTTGGCGATGCTCGACGGTCGCCAACCAGCGGCCACCACCACCCTGTCCGGCCTGGAGGATGCGCGCAGCGAACGCGCCGCCGCCCTCAGCCGCGCCGCAACGCAGGCGCAAGACTATGGCGCCCGACGCCGGACCTCGGCCACGGTCGCGGGGGCCATCGCCCCCGGTGTGGCCAGTCCGTCCGATACCTTGCGTGCCCGCAATCGTTTGGCGATCGCCGACTGCTATCGTCGCCTCGTCATAGAAGGTGCCGGTGAAGCCGATCTCGACGCGGGTGTGATCGCCCTTGCTGGCGTCGACGCAGCGTTGCTGGGCGAGAGCGAGATGCCAACCCTCTTCTACTTGCGCGCGTGGTTCCAAGGCGAACGCGCGCGGCGTCATACCGATCCCCACCACGCAACCGCACATGCCAGTGAGGCCCGCGAAGCCGCCCGCATCTTGGCGCGCGACTTCCCGCACAGCGCCTTGGCGCGGACGGCGCAGGACCTGATCCGGGATCTACCTTGACGATGCTGGACCTCGAAGCCGCTTGCACCGCGATTGCCGTCGGCTTGCGCACCCTGCGGGAGCGCTTGGATGCCGGCGACGATGACGTTGCCACCTTGGCCAGTGCCGTGGCCGACATTGACGCGTCTATCGCCACCTTACCAGCTGCACCGGACTGCGACGGCGATCTCGCGCGCCGCTGCGCCGCGCTGCTGCGTGCTGCCGATTCCGATCGCCGCTGCTGCCTCGATCAGCTCACCCAGCTGCGCGCCAGCGCCGCGCAGGATGCCGCCACCATTACGCGTGGTGAGAATGCCAGTCGCGCCTACCGGGCTGTCGCCGCTGACGAAGCCCGTTTCGTTGATCGCCAGCAATGAACCGCGATACTGCGGCGCTGTATCGATCATGAATCTGCCCGACATCGAACAAGCGCTGCGCCTCTTCGATGAGACCACCAGTGCTCTGAGCGCGCGCATCCATCGCTTAGAAGCGGTGCTGGTGCAGAAGACGCGCGAACTCGCGACCAAGGTTTCCGAACTCGACGCTGTGCATGCGTATCTGGCCCAGGTCATGGGCGCGGTGACGTCCGGCGTAATCGCGGTTGATCGCGACGGCCGTATTACTACCGCCAACCCAGCAGCGGTTGCGGCGTTGACAGGAGTCCTCGATCCCGTCGTCGGTGCCGATTATCGCCAGGCCTTTCCCGATAGTCCGCTGCTGCGCATTCTCGACGGGGCCGAGGCGGTCGGCGATCATGAACGTCTCATCCGACCCGCTGTGGGCGCCCGGCGCATTCTCGCCGCCAAGGTCGCACCGCTGCGCACGCCGGACGGCACCCTCATCGGCGCGGTCGAGGTCTTCGAGGACATCACCGAGATCCGCCGCCTGCGCGAGCTGGTCGACCGTGCCGATCGGCTCCAGCAACTCGGCGAAATGGCGGCCGGCGTCGCGCACGAGATTCGCAATCCGCTCAACGGCATCGAAGGCTTCGCCAGTTTGCTCGCGCGTGATCTTGCCGCCGATGATCCCAAGGCGCGCTATGCCCGTTTGATCATTGAAGGCGTGCGTCACCTCAACCGTACCGTCACCGGCCTGCTCGAATACGCCAAGCCGCGCCGACTCGAACGCGCCGCGCACGATCCCGTCGCCCTCGCTTCTTCGGTGGTCGAGCTGACGCGCGCCGATGATGCATTGGGCGCCATTGCGCTCAGCGTCGTGGCGACGGAGGCGCTGGAACCGCTCCTGTGCGACGGCCATCAGGTGCGTCAGGTGCTGCTCAATCTGGTCCGCAATGCCGTTCAGGCAGCTCGCTCGCAGGTCACCTTGAGCGTGGAGTCGACCGGTGACGCCGACGATCCAGCCATCGCCTTTGTCGTCGATGACGATGGCCCGGGCATTCCCGCCGACGATCACCAGCGCATTTTCACGCCCTTCTTCACCACCAAGGATGAAGGCACCGGCCTCGGGCTGGCGGTGTCGCACGCCATCGTCGAACAGCACGGCGGCCAATTGCTGCTCGATGATTCGCCGCTCGGCGGCGCCCGCTTTCGCGTCGTGCTGCCGCTGTGAACGCACACGCACTGCCATCTGCACGACGTTACCGCCGGATATCAGGTCTGCCGTTGTCAGGTTGAACCGGCTGCCCTGGGGTGGATGCTCCGCGCATGCCTGGAGATGCTGACGATGGGTCGGTGACCGATGGCGAGGCGACCCGCCCCGCTGATGGGGGCGGTGCCGGATCCGTCAGCCGCTTGCCTCCGGTACTCGGCGGCTATCGCATCGGCGAGATGCTCGGTCGTGGCGGCATGGCCAGCGTGCACCGAGCCGAACAGATGAGCCTGGGCCGCGCCGTGGCGCTGAAAGTCATCGGCCCGCCGCACACCGAAGATGCCGCTTTTTGCGAGCGTTTTCTGCGCGAAGCGCGGCTCGCGGCCGGGGTCAATCATCCCAATATCATTACGGTCTATGATGCCGGGCAGGATCGCGGTTTTCTGTACATGGCGCTTGAGCTCGTCGGCGGTGATGCGGCCAAGGCAACCACGGCCGATGGCGGACGTTTGGATGAACGCCGCGCGCTTCATGTCGCCATTGATTGCTGCCATGGCCTGCTTGCCCTTGATCATGCTGGGCTGATTCATCGCGACATTAAGCCGGCCAATGTCTTTCTCACCCAAGGCCCCGGTGGCGAACGCGCCAAGCTGGCGGATCTCGGCCTGGCGCGCAAACGCGATGATCTGTCGCTGACCGCCGAAGGGTCGGCCATGGGTACGCCGGCGTATATGTCGCCTGAACAGGCGCAGGGTGCCAGCGACATCGACATCCGTACCGATATTTATGCGCTCGGTGCGACGTTGTTCAGCCTGCTGACCGGCCAACCGCCATTCACGGGTACCTCAGCCTGGGCGGTGGTGGCCAAGGTCATGCAGGAGGCCGCGACCGATCCGCGTGACATCCAACCGGCGATCTCGAATGCCTCGGCGTCGATCGTGTTGCATTGTCTGCACAAAGATCCCGCCCAGCGCTATCCCGGACCGCAAGCCTTGCTCGATGACCTCGAACGCGCGCTCGCGGGTGAGCCCTTGCATCACGCGCCCTTGGTGCCGCATCCCTCGGCGAGTTGGAATCGGGTGACCAGTTTAGGACCGGTGCCGAAGCAAGCACTGCGCCAACGCACGACGCAGCCGTCAGCGGCGTCCCGGCATCGACCCGATGACGACGAGGAGGACCCGCTGGCTGGCCGCGGCCTATGGTGGATTCTTGGCGGGGTCGGGGTCGGCGTGCTCATGGTGGGCGTGTTCACGTTTGCGGGACGCAGCGTGCCAACCGCGCCGGCCAGCAATCAGACTGCAGAAGCTGATCTCAACCGCCTCTTGGGACCCGACGAAGACCCCCTGCGCCCACGTGAAGTCTTGGTCGCGCCGGAGGCTCCGGCTCCGCCAGCACCTACTCCCGCTGCTCCCGTGGCGGAGCCGGTTGCCGTCGTGCCGCAGCCAACTCCCGTCGAGCCGGTCGCGGCCATTCCGGTGCCAACACCTGTCGCCGCAGTCGCGCCCGCAGTCGCGCCCGCAGTCGTGCCAATACAGCCGCCGGCTGAGCCCGTGGTCCGAACGGTGGTCGAGACCGTTGTTCGACCACCTGCTCAACCAGCAGCCGAACCCGTCGTGGCCGAACCAGAACCCCCACCACCGGTTGCCGAACCAGTGGTGGTGACGCGCCCCGATATTGTGGTGCCCCGCCAACCCGATCCGCAACCGGAGTTCGCCGTTGCCGATACGGCGCCGTGGCGACCGGCCACGCTCCCAGAACAGACGGCGGCGCCAGCACCAGCACCACCCCCCGCCGCACCGGTTGCACCCAGCGGCCCCACCGCCGATCAACTGGCGGTGCTCGCGGCGAGCGCAGCCGCGCGGCAGAGCAGCCTGGAGCGCTCCGGTTTCCGCTGTCGCATTGAGGTGCTCGCGAGCGGCAATGTCGCGGTGACCATTCTCGATCGCACCATCACCTCCTTGGCACCGCTGCACGGCCTCGCCATCGAGCGTCTCGACGCCGAACGCTGCGATCGCCTCACTGGTGATCTGGCGTCGCTCACCGGCATGCCCTTGACTGAATTGCTGTTGGCTGGTTGCAGCCGGCTCACCAGTTTACGCGGTCTGCGTGGTGCAAAACTGCAGCGCCTGACTCTGGCTGGCTGTAGCGAATTGACCGGCGATCTCAGCGTGTTGCGCGGTTCGACATTGACCACCTTGGATCTCAGCGGCTGCCGCAAGCTCACCAGCCTCGACGGCTTGGAGGGCATGCCGCTCACCGATCTCAATGCCAGCGGTTGCCAATCGCTGACCAGCATCGCGGGCCTGCGCGGATGTCCGTTGCGCACCCTGAGTCTGCGTGACGCGCGGCTGCTGACTGGCGACCTGCAGGTGCTGGCTGGTGCCCCACTGGAGCGTCTCGATCTGCATGGCTGTGCGCGCTTTAACAGTTTAGCCGGGCTACCCATTGCTCATCTGCAGTCGATTACGCTCAACGGTTGCGCTGGGCTGACCTCACTGATGCCACTGCGCGGCGCGCAGCTGCGCACGCTTGATGCCAGTGGCTGCACCGGGCTCACCACGTTGGATGGTTTGGAAGGCATGCCATTGATAGAATTGCGCCTCAACGGCTGCCGCAATCTGACCGGTGATTTCAGCGCCGTGCGTGGTGCACCGTTGACGCTGGTCGATGCGAGTTACTGCCTGCGCATGTCGAGTCTCAATGGCTTGCAGGATGCGCCGCTACGCACGCTGATCCTGACGCGCACCGGCACCGCCCTCGATCCGGTCCTGCTGGCGGGCATTCGCGGTTTGCAGATTCAACGCTGACACCGCGCACCGTGTTCAGCGGTGTCGGTATGCGCTGGGTGCACAGGCCATGACGCGCCGGAACTGCTTGTTGAAATGGTGACTGTCCGTGAAGCCAAGCCGGTGGGCAATGCGATGAACGGGCAGGTCGGTGGTGCGCAACAAATGCCCCGCCTCTTCGATGCGGCGGCCGAGAAGATAGCGCGCTGCGGTCATGCCATACCGACAGCGGAAAGCGCGCGAGAGATGCGTGGATGACAGCGCCACGCGCCGTGCCAACGCGGTCATGGAAGGCGGACTGACGACGTTGGCATCGAGGATCGCGGCCGCCGCTTCGGCGGCCGCGACACCCCGCGCCACCCGCACAGGCGCGCGCTGCGCATCCCAGGCCAAACTCAATAATAGCTCTTGAACCGCAACCGCCGCGAGCGCGGCGGGTAGGGCCGCAGCGCTCGCGCCAGTCAGCACCTGCCCGGCACGGGCGAGGATCTCGACTGTGCGCCGCCGCCCACCACCGAGGTGATGATGCAGGGGCAGCGCCACACATGACGGTGACGCTGGCACCGGTCGGAAGTGCACGCACCAATGCTGACCCGGTCGCTCCACGTGGTAACGGGTTTCACTGCCGGCTGGCGACAGCGTGACATCGCCGGGACGCAGCCGAATGCGCTGGCCGGTGAGGAGCATGTCGGCGCTGTAATCATACAGGTGCAGCGCATGCGTCTCGCTGCGATAGACGTGGGCAAAATCGCGGTCATCGAGGGGGAAACGGCCAATACGGACGACTTCCGGCAGCGCGCGCAAGGGCCAGTCCATGGTCATCATGGTGGATTTATACCACGAATGACAGCGCGATCCACTTGCCCGCCTGGGGTGTGGTCGGCTAAGATCAGGCTCCCTGCGATCCTGTTCCGGAGGTCCCGATGGCCGTTACTCCCTGCCCCACGTCTGCCGCTGCCACGCATGCGGACCTCGCCGCCCATTACGCTGAGCATGGCTACGCCATCGCCCGCGGCCTCGTCGATGGTGACACCCTGGCGACGTTGACGCGCGATTTTCATCGTGTCGTCGCTCAGATCCGCACGCCCGAGGACCAAGCCAACGCACGGTGGAATTCGACCATCAATGATGCGCTCGATCCGGAACAAAAAATGATCGTCGTCCATACCCATCAGATTCATCAACACGCGGCGAGCTGGGCCCGTTTTTGTTTCTATGAGCCCTTCCTTGACGCCTGTGCCGCACTGCTGGGCGCCGACATCGTGCTCCATCATACCAAACTGTTTCTCAAGCCAGCCGGCATGGGCGCGCCGTTTCCGCCGCATCAAGACTGGACGTATTTCCCGACTCGCACCGATCACATGCTCGCCGCTGTGGTCGCACTGACGGATTGCACCGAGGACAACGGCTGCATTCGCGTGTGGCCAGGCACCCATCGTCTCGGCCGCCTCGATTCCAGCAGTGGCAATCGCGGCACCAGTGACGACGGCGCTTTCGCCGCGCGGTTTCCCTTCAGCGCCAGTGTGCCCGCTCTCCTGGCACCGGGCGACGTGCTGTTCTTCAGCTACCTCACCGTGCATGGATCTCTACCCAATCGCGGGCACCGCGACCGGGCTTCGGTGTTATTTCAATTACACAGCGGCCACGACGCCATCGATCCCGCCGTCAGTCATCCCAACAGTCAATTGGTGCTGCGCGGCTGGAATCACCACATGCGGCGCGCGTTGACGCGCTAAATGCCTAACGGCGCACGCATGCCGACGCGGTGGATCAGGCGCATCGATACCTGTCGCAAGCGCGGTTGGCCGCGATAGGTTCCTGTGCGCCGTTCATGCAGGAAATCGGCGGCGGTGCGGCCGAGTTCCTCCCACGGCAGGCGTAAACTGGTGTGCACGAAATCAGCCGCCGCCGGGCGGCCGTCGAACCCGATGATGGCCGGCCACCACTCCGTGGGCACCTGCAGGGCTTCTAGCGCCCGACACAGACCCATCGCCGCACAATCGTTCGCTGCGACCACGGCGGTGATGCCGGGCACCGCAAGTAACCGCTGCGCCACTTTTTCAGCACCGGCGATCTGCTCATCCGGTGCGCGACCTGGGATGCGGTCGGGGTGGAAGGCAAGGCCCTCAGCGGGCAAACCGGCGTTGGTCAGACCCGAACGCCAGCCGATCTCGCGCGCTTCGCTCCAGAGGAAGAGACGTTCCGAGTTCGGCTGCGGATGCATGCCTAAAAACGCGATGCGGCGATGACCTTGACCGATCATGGTCTGCGTCGCCTGCCAACCGCCGCCCTGATCGTCGAAAGCCAGGACATCGGCATGCAGTGCGTCCTCATTCCACAGATGAAAGCACACGCGCGGCAGCCCGCGATCAATGCCCCAACTGGCACTCTCCGGCGCTCCTTCGCTGTGATCGTAGACGCCGGCTAACGCGGGTAGATCGCCGCGGCGGCGGCGCGCGATGGCCTCGGCGAGGGGCAGCACCATGGTCGCACCGCCGAGCTGGGCGATGCGCTCTTCAAAACCGATGCGGAGCAGATTCCAATGGGCTTCCGGCGCATAGCCGATCGCCAGCAGATAGACGGCGTCGTGCGCCTGAGCCGGGCGACCCACAAACGTGCCACGCCGGGCGACGGTATACAGGAGGCCTTCAGCGACGAGCTTCTGGATTTCGAGCGCTACCACGCGCAGGCTGAGACGAAAGCGTTCGGCGAGCTCCCGCGCGGTCGGGGCCATTTCGCCGGGACGCAAATGACCGGAATGGACCGCATCACGTAACCATTTCACCAGCGCTTGTTTACGCTTGCCGGTTTCGTTGCGGGTTGCCATGCAACCAGGACCATACACAGGGATACAGGCCACAAGGGCGGCCTCCCGGCGATGCCACCTGCCTTTTCCGGAGTATTTCAGGGCGTACAGCGCGCGGCGGCCGCCAACACCTGGTCGGCCAAGGCGGCGATGAAAGCCGGGTGTTCGGTCACGCAGCCCGCGCGCGTCAGGCGCACGCCAAGGCTGGCCGCGTGTTGGGTGGCCTCGAGATCCAGGTCGTAGGTGACTTCAGTGTGGTCGACCAAAAAGCCCACGGCCTGGACCAACAGGTCCTGCACGCCCGCAGCAGCGGCCGCATCGATGCGCTCGATGATGTCGGGGCCGGTCCAGGCAACGCCACCGGCCGGCGGCGCCGACTGGAAGGCGACCTCATGGTCCGGATGGCCGAAAGCGCTGGCGACCAACGCTGCGGTCTCGGCCACTTGCTGCACGTAGCGCGAACTGCGCGCGACGGGTTCGGGAATTGCATGCGCCGTCAGGATCAAACGCGCCGCATGGATGCGCTCAGGCGACCACGTGGTCGTGGCTTCCTGCAAGCGGCCGACATTGGCCGCGATGAAACCGGGGTGGACGAAATACGGATCGGCGACGCCGACCAACTCCGGGGCATCCGCACCGAGCGACTCGGCGGCTTCGGCAGCGTGCTTGAGATACCAGTCCCAACTGACCGAGCTCTGATGCGGAGCCATGATCAACAACAACACCCGACGACAGCCGGCGGCCGCAAGGGTGCGCAAGCCGTCGCTGGTCCACGGTTGCCAGTGACGAAAGCCGCAGGCAACCGCGACCGGCAAACCGCGGGCGGCCAGCGTTTCCTGTAAGCGCCGCGCTTGGCCATCGGTGAGGCGATTGTACGGCGACACGCCACCGAAGTGGGCGTAGTGCTGGGCGATGTCAGCGACGCGACCCGCGCGCGCCGGGTTGTCCCCGAGAATCCCGGACACGAAGCATTCGGCCTCGCAACCTGGGGTGCGCGGACACTGCGCGCGCCGCCCACAGCAACCCGGAACCGGTCCACCGAAACCAAGAACAAGCACGCCATCGATCATAGGTGGGGGATCCCACCGCGATCACGCGATCCCGCAAGCAGAGCCTTGGCCAGGCTTGCGATTGCGGAAGACTGGGCAGATGCGCCTGACGCCAGGATGGACCATGTTGCTCGGGTTGGTGGCGATGGCCGGCGTCATCGGGCTGGGCGCCTATCTGACCGGTGATTGCCAAGCGCAATCATCGCCAGAACGGCCGTATCGACTCTCGCATCGCCCCGGCGAGGTCATCTACTGCGGCCCGACGTCGGGGCCGCTTCTGGCCGCCGCCCCGCTCTTGTTCGCGGTCGGCGGCGGCATTTTCATTCTCGGCGCGCTGTGGCTCGGCTGGCGCGAGGGGCGCTCAGATGACGAGCCCCCCGCACCGCCGCCGCGCTGATCAGGCCGCCATCCGACGACGCCACAGCAATAGGCCACCGATGAGCAGCAACAGGCCAAAGGGCGAACCGAAGCCGCACTCGCGACCTTCGCCACCATCGCTTCTGAAATCGGTGACCGTAAAGGCGTGCACATTGGCCGCCCCAGGATCGATGCTACCCGAAGTGCTGGTGATGCGGATCGGCACGCGGTATGAATCGAGGGCGTTCAACGCCTGCACATTCAGATTGAAGGTTGCCGTTGACCCTGGAGCCAACGTCACCGGATCAACCGGATCCAAATCAATGGGCGTCAGATCCCCGGTAATGGTCGCCACCGAGGTCGCCACCGCACCATTGATCACGATCGGATTGGCAATGCTCAGTACCCGATCACCTGGGTTGCGCAGCGTATAGGTCAGGATGCTCGTGGCCGTGTTGGTCACCGTCGTTTCAATGTCGACACCATTATTGGGAATGGAGCGGTCATTGCGCTCGACGATCAGGCGCGGCAGGCGGGGCGTAGCAAGGCCCTCGATAGGAATAATGAACGGATTTTCATCCGCATCAGTATTGGGAATACGCAATTCGATGGCGAAGGGGCCCGAATCCGGCGGATCCGGCACTGCGGGCGATATCCGGAAGCGCAAGGTGAGATTCGCGCCCGGTGCGATCACCGGTGTACCCGTGCCGTCCCAGGTACCACCCGGAAGCAGGTCGCCCACGGCAGTGGTCGACACGAAGAACGCCGGTCCCAAGGTCATATTCGCGGTACCGATATTGCGGATGGTCGCCAAATATTCGCGGCCGCGGCCGGGCACCAAATTGACCAAGCCACCGGCGCTGACGACCGTTTCGTCCGAGACCACATTAGAACCATTGATCAGCACTTCGATTTCCGGCGCGGCGACAGATTGGCCTGAAATATTCCACGTGTAGCCAGTGTTACTACCGGACATGTTCGCACTCACTTGAACGTTGAATCCACCCAACGATATTGGCACGACCCCCAGCACTACCTCAACCCAAGGAGCCACCGGACTGGAGCCCCCGGTATAGGCGAGGGGGCCTTGGGGTGAATAGGTGCCATCATACGCCGGCACCAAGGTGGGCAGACCGAAGGCATTCGGAGCGACGGGGGGAATGAGAGTGCCATCCTGACGTCGCACTTCGATCACCCGCATATTCACTTGGCCTGCAGAGGGAAGAAAAGTGAAGGACGCTAAATTCAGTGGCTGGGCACCGGTATTATAAATCCGATAAGTGACCCGGGTTTCACTGGGACTTCG
Organism: uncultured candidatus Brocadiaceae bacterium; assembly: GCA_964415495.1. GTDB lineage: Bacteria > Planctomycetota > UBA11346 > UBA11346 > UBA11346 > CAYQAQ01. The sequence goes on from CAYQAQ010000010.1 coordinate 14,078, forward strand.
TGGAACATTTGGTCCCAAATTATCGGTGATGGCTCCGAAGATCTGCCCGGGGCCTGAATTACTGAAAATGTAACGATTAGAGCGCAATGAGTACACGAGGCCGGTCGCCGTTGCGGCGGGCTCTGCAATGCCGCCGATATCCCAGCGTTGGGTGGGCAGCACGCCTGTGAGGTCGGTGGCGATGACCCCGATCCGCCACGCTCCTGGAAAGATCGGCGACAATTGCGTTTGAAAGAACGCAGATGTTTGTGGGAGAACCTGGATCGGATTGGAATGACCCCCAGCATCATCGAGATTGAGCCGATACCAGCCGAAGAGATTGCCGATCTGATTCGGATAAGGAATCTCTGGATAGGGCTGACCATTCTGCAATGGAGTTGAATAAATGGTGACCCCAGGCTGCGCTGGCGGCAAGCCCGGACCAGGTGGAGCGGATAGATCAAAGGTGATCGAAATGTTGGAAGCAAGAGTGCCGGCAGTATTATTGTTAAAAAGCTGGAACCGAATGATATCGGCCGACCCCGTTCTGGACACGGTCTGACCAGCGAAATCGGTGAAGAAGGTCAGCGCGTTGCCGACCAAGGGATGCTCCTGTGCACCGATTTGAAAGAAATGCGCTGGATAGGGAGGATTCGGGATAATGTTCCCCTCCCCATGAAAGCCAGAAAACGTTACGTCCAAACGCGGGAGTGGAGGCAAGGGAGGGATATCGGGCAAGGTGATGACACCACCGTCGCCGGTATCCACCACGACGGCTAGGGCCGGCTGGACGCCTAACATTAATGCCACAAAGGCACACAACCACCAACGACGAATCGAACGAGCGCCCATAACCTTCTCCTTCATGCGTGCTGAACGACGGGCCTCTCGGCGACCCGCCTAAACGAGATACCAGCATCACCGTTGGTTGATGCCGGGGAAGATGAGATGCCGTTGAACCAGAACACGTTTCCCCCAGCTGATCACACACCAGGTTACGGCCCTTAAGGCTGGGCTCGTTCAGACCAGTCCATTTCGACCGCTTTTACTGGCGCTCGCGGCCAAAATGACGTGATCGGACCGCTTCCCGGCACGATCACTGGAGGCGAACCCCAGCTACTCCGCTTGCACCAAGAGAACCTGCCAAGCATCCTGCGCAGATGAAGACATGGTCGATTCTGGTCCAACTGCTCGCCCGTGACCGCGGGCAGCGGGCCAACACCATGATCGTGGTGCGTTCGGTCATCTGGCTGATCGCTATTATCGCCTTGTACACCGCGCTCTTCCATGCGTTGGCTGCGTACGAAGGCCAATCCCACTCATGGTTGTCTGGCGTCTATTGGACGATCACCACCATGAGTACGCTGGGGTATGGCGACATCACCTTCGGCAGCGACCTGGGTCGGCTCTTCTCCGTCATCGTCATGCTCAGCGGCCTGTTCATGCTGTTGGTGATGATGCCCTTCACCTTCATCGAATATTTTTACGCGCCCTGGATGCGGGCCCAGAGCACCGCGCGCGCGCCGCAGCAGTTGCCGGCCGACACGCATGGCCATGTGCTGATCACCGCTTTGGATCCGATCACGGGCGATCTTATCGAACAGCTCAAACGCCACGGGGTCCCCTATGCGCTCATGGTCGCCGACCTCAGTGAGGCTCTGACCCTGCATGATCGCGGCCTCGCGGTCATGGTCGGTGCCAGTGACGACCCGGAAGCGTGGGGTCGCGCTCGCGTCAGCCAAGCTGGCATGGTGGTAGCGACGGCGAATGAATTGGCCAACACCAATGCCACGTTCACGGTACGCGATCTCAATCCCACGGTGCCGATTATCGCCACCGCGCGCACCGATAACGGGGGCGAAATCTTGACGCTGGCGGGTGCCAGCGAAGTCATGCGCCTGGGCCGTCTGCTCGGTCAGGCGATGGCGCGCCGCACGCATGGTGGCGACGCACTGGCCCACCCGATCGGGCGCTTTGACGACCTCGTCGTGGCCGAAGCGCTGGTGCGGGGCACGCCTTTGGTCGGACGCACCATTCGCGACAGCAATCTCAAGAAGTCGCTCGGTTTAACCATCGCCTGCGTGTGGGAACGCGGGCGCATCGCCTTGGCACGCGCGGATACGGTACTCGGGCCCGATACCGCTTTGGTCATGGTCGGCACCAAAGAACAGATTGATGCCTATGACGCGGCCTTCTGTATTTACCAAGCCGCCGAGCATCCGGTGCTGATCATTGGTGGCGGCCGCGTCGGTCGCGCTATTGCCGACGATCTCAAGGATCGTCGCGTTCCTTATCGCATCATCGAGCGCGATGAGTTTCGCGTGAGCCGCAAGCATATCGACGCCACGCTGGTCGGCGATGCCACAGACCCGGAAGTGCTGAATGCCGCCGGCTTGGCCAACACGCCGACCATCCTGATCACCACCCACGAAGACGACGCCAATATTTTCCTCACCATCTGCTGCCGTCGCTTGCGGCCCGATGTGGAGATCATCGCGCGCTCGACGCTGTCCCGCAACGTCAACACGTTACATCGCGCCGGCGCCGATCTGGTGCTGTCGTATGCGGCGATGGGCGCCAACTTGCTGTTCAATCGCCTCCGCCGCCAACGCGTGATGCACGTCGCCGAAGGTTTGGATTTGGTGGCCGTGCCGATTACGTCACGCTTGGCGGGTCGCACCTTGGTCGAACTCGATCTGCCCACCACCACCGGCTGTCTCGCGGTGGCGCTGCGCCGCGACGGCCGCACCACCACCATTACGGATGCCACGGAACCGTTGCCCGATGGCGGCGACCTTATTGTGGTAGGCGACGCAGCCTCGGAAGAGCGCCTGCTGGCCCGCGTGCATCGCTAGCATTGCCCCGGGGTCCGCAGTCACAAGAGACGCAGAGACGCAGAGAATCCGCAAAAGGCGTGAAGACATGCTTGCCGTCTCTGTCTTCCTCCGCGTCTCTGTGTCTCCTGTGATTGCGGAATTTTTTAACCGTCCGGGAGTCTCGTATGCCACGTTTGACTACGCGTAAAAGGTCATTGGTGTGCCAATGACATCGCCGTTTTGGAGTTCGTCCTCGCATGCAGGACTTCCGAACCTCCGGACTCTCGGACTTCCGGACCGGGGCAATGCCCTTCAATCTCGCAGAATATTTTCTTCTCCGGGTGCCGCCTCAGCGGGCGGGACAACCACGGCTCCTGGCAAAGGCGGGATTAACTCTTCGCCAGCAGCGATCAGAAAATGGCCTGGGTGGTCAAGGCGCAGGCGATTGAGCGCTTGGACCGCCGGGTCGCGTTGCCCGAGTTTGGCATAGGCGAGGATCTCGTAATACCGCTGACGTGGGCTGCGCTCGGTGACTTCGGCCAACCGCGCGAGCAGATCCAGCCAGTGGCCGCCTTCGGCGAGACGGGCCAATTCACCGTCAGCCGGGGGACCCGCGGCGACTGCTTGACCAATGCGATGGCCCATCAGCGCGAGCACGCCCGAAAGGACTGCCGGCAAAGGATCGTGACCGGCGCCAGCGATGGCGATGTGGCGTTCGTTGCGACCGTCGGTCCACACGTGGGTTTCCACCAACACATCGCCGGCACGTTCACTGCGATCGATGTGCATGACGATGATCGGTGCCGGCGGCGTGCCACCGGTGAGATGGGCACCGATATTCGGCGTCACCAAAAGGTCGCGCGGCGACAGATCGCGCTCACGCAGCATCGCCAGGGCGGGTGGACCCGCGACGACTGTGGCCAGCTCCCCCGCGCGGCGTTTGAGATCTGCCGCCAAACCATCAGCCAGTTCGTTGCCACTGGGATCACCGACCAGGACCAAGATGAGAAGCAGCGTTTCCATGCTGGCTGAGTGTGGTCCAGGCGCTGCCCCTGCCAACAGGCGGCTGGCTGCAGGCTCCTGCCGCCCGGTGGCGCGGCTGCGGAGGGCTGCCACCATGCCCGCCATGCGCACCCTGCGCCTCGCTTGGCTCATGCTGTTGGTCACCATCAAGCGACGGCTCACCTATCGCGGTGATCTGCTGCTGCAGGGTCTCGATGAAATCTGCCGTGGCTTGGTGGCACTGGCGATGCTGCAGATCTACGCGCTGAAGACCCCACACTTAGCCGGCTGGACGCCGGATGAACTGTTGTTCGTGATGGGTTTCAGCCTGACCACGATCGCGATCTTTCACTGTTTCTGCGGCAATCTCTACAGCCTCTCCAACACCTACATCATTCAGGGCAATCTTGATCGCGTCCTGCTGCGGCCCTTTCCGTCGTTCCTGCAGATCTGCTTCGATCGCCTCGCCATCGAAGATCTGACTGGCGCGGTGCTCGGCATCGCGGTCATGGTGACCGCGGCGGCGCGGCTGCCCGAGGCCCATTTCGGGGCCGGACAGATCCTACTCCTACTACTGTTGATGGCCTCGTCGGTCGCCTTGATCGTCGCGGTCTTTATGGCCTTCGCGGCCACCGGTTTCTGGTTCGAAGACCGCGTCGGCATGGTGCCGCCGGTCTACAACCTGATGGAATTCGGCCGTTGGCCGACCTCGATCTACCATCCCGCCTTGCGCTGGCTGATTACCGCGGTGGTCCCCTTCGCGTTTGTCGCTTTCCACCCGGCCAGCCTGTTCGTCGGCAAAGCCGACCTCGATCCGCTACAACCGCTGTTGACGCCGTTGGTTGCATTGGTGGCGCTGATGGTGTCAACGACCCTGTGGCGGCGCGGTATAAGGCGGTACGGCTCTGCGGGCAGCTGATGAACCTTCGCGGCCGTGGTCCGTTCAGCCTTGTTGGCCCACTCAGCAGATACTAGCATGTTTTCCCCGGAGAAGCCCCCATGCCCCCAGTGTCCCGTCGTCCTGCCCGTCCTTCTTCTGGCGGTGGCTTCTGGCTGACCCTGGTCATCGTTATTGGCGGAGTAGCGGCGGTGTACGTCTTCGCCCCTGATCTACCCCGGAGCCTGATCGGCGGTGCCGATAAGCTCCCTGCAGGCGACGAACCGGCCTTAGCGCAAGCCACCGACGCGACCTTGGCCGCTCGGGATGCCGGTCCCAGCGCAGGCCTGCTCACGCAACCCAGCGAGGTCGTGCGCACTGCCAGTGCGCCAGCCGCAATTGCCCCACCCGTGACTACCGACGCCCCCATCAAGCGCGCCCATGCTGATGAGGCGAAAGCGCAGGCCATCCTTGCCGAGGCCGAGACCGCCTACGCGCAGTCGCCCGCGCGCAAAGATTGGACGCGCGCCGTCAGCCTGGCGCGTTCGATTGCCGCCCTGGATGCCACCCCCGCCACCGACGATGCCGACCACCTGCCGCTGATCGTCGA
>CAYQAQ010000011.1:0-1431 GCA_964415495.1 uncultured candidatus Brocadiaceae bacterium
CGTCGATCAATATGGTCTATGCGCAGATGAATCCCGAACTGGAAGCCATCGGCGACACTGCCTTGATGGCCGCCAAGCGTGAGCTCGGTGGCGCGGGTGCGCATACCACCGTCTTCAATCCGTTGCCGCAAGCGCGCACGGTGACGGTGCCGATCGGCAAGGGTCTGGTACGCTTGGCGTTGCCGGCCTTGGGTGCGGTGCGCGTGGATGCGGCTGCGGCCATTGCCACGTCGACGCCGAGCGCCACCCCGAAGCGTCTGCATAACGATCGCGTCGACGCCCGCTTCAATGGCAAAGGCCGTTTGACCGCCCTTTCCATCGATGGCCAGCCGCTGCCCTTGGTGGCGCCCGCCGGCTTGCGTCTGTTCCATGATGAGCCCGCACATTTCGACGCCTGGGACATCGATCATGCGGCGTCGCGTCTGGGTCTGCCGTTAGCGGAAACGGGCGCGCTGACCGTGGTCGAATCGAGTCCGCTGCGCGCGATCTTGCGTGGTCGCCTCCGTATCGGTGCGACCACTACGGTCACCATCGACTATATTCTCGAAGCGGGCGAAGACCTGCTGCGCATCGAAGTTGCGGCCGACTGGCATGAACGGCATCGCCTGCTGCGCTATCACCTGCCGACCGCGTTCACCGGTCCCAACGCGCGCTTCGGTTTGCCGTTTGGAGCTATCGATCGTCCGCAGATCCGTGGCGTCGAGCGCGACGAGGCGATGTGGGAAGTGCCGGGCAGCCGCTGGGCAGCGGTGCTCGATGCCAGCGGCCAGGATGGCCTCGCCATTCTCACCGAGGCTAAGTTCGGCTTCGCGTGTCGCGATGGTGATCTCGGTCTGTCGCTGCTGCGTGCGTCGACCTATCCTGACGAAGAGGCGGATCAGGGTGCTCACCGCATCCGTTTCGCCGTTGGCCGCTATCGCGCCGTCGGCGACGCGGAGCAGGTCTGTACCGCTGCGCAGGCCGATGCCGCCTTCGCCCCGGTGGTCGTCGCGCAGGGCGGCAAGCCGGTGGCGGCGCCGTTCACCTTGGGCGACTGCGCGTCGCTGGTGCCGAGCTGGGTGCTGCCCAGCGCCGACGGTAAGGGCTACATCATCCGCTTCCACGAAACCGCCGGCCGCAGTGGCGCGGTGGTGATGGACCTCGCCGAAGACGTCAAGCGCGTCGACAGCGTCGACTTCATGGAAGAGGTGTTGGCTCCGGTGCGCCGCCAGGGCCGCCGCTGTCACATCGCTTATGCGCCGTACCAGATCGTCAGCGTGCGGGTGACGCGACGCTGATTAACGCCCGATCAGGCCGCCGAGCCACTCCCACGTCGCCGTGTGGGTGCGCTCAAAGCCTTCGTGATGCGGGATGAGGTGCAGGAACCAGGCCGGAGCTCCGCCGCCCAAACTAGCGCAGGGCAGAGGAATCGGTGCGAAGTCGATCTCGGCA
>CAYQAQ010000011.1:1441-2532 GCA_964415495.1 uncultured candidatus Brocadiaceae bacterium
CCGCTGCCAGCCGCGTTCCTGCGCCAGATCCCGCAGCGTCGCCACCTCATCACGGGTGATGGTCGGCCCGGGAACGGTGATAATGGCCGCTTCGGGCACGCCAAGGCTCAGCCAGATCGCTTTGGTCTCCGCCGCGAGATCGCGCTCTTCACCCGGAAGTCCCGAGCCCGTCGCCACCAGCAGTGGGGTTTTCCCAGCAAAGAAACAGCGTGCGCCATGAATAAGTCGCTCGCCGGTGTTGCCTAACTGCGGCTGACCATGGTGATTGAGCGCGGTGCCGCCACCGAGCACGCACACCGCATCGAAGCGATCCACGGTCGCCAGATCGACCGGCGGCACACTGGCCTCGATACGGCGTATTAGAGCCGCGCCGAGCCAGATATTGCCAGCAGCCGTGTACAGCAGCGTGATCATCAGCAACGCCGCCGCGTGTCGCCAAGCGCTGACCAGCGCCGATCCCACCGTTGCCCCGATCAACAGCACCCACACCAAGCCAACCGGCATGAGGAGGCGTCCCATCACCTTCTGCACACCGAGGTCGTTGATGACCAGCGCGATGATGCCCGCGAGGCCGATCAGCGGCACCGTCCAGGCCAGCCACCACAGCCGATCGCGCGCATGACGATGGCGCAGCAGCCACCCGAGGGCAGCCGTGATGAGGACGAGCAGAATCGCAATCGGCAGCATGGCAGGCAGGGTAGGGCTTGCACCTGCCGCCGTCACGATCATTGCTGGTCAGGGACTGCGCTCTGCCCTTCGCGACCAAGCTGGTCGGTCAGGAGACGCTGTCTCACGTGATGCGATGCGCGACCGTACTCCTGAGTCAGTGCTGTTCGTCGATCAGTTCAGCAAGAGCGATGCCTTGTTCTCCCGCAACGCTGTAGGTGAGCCATGCCCGCCCGTCATGGTCGCGAAACACGTGCGGATTGCGCAGAGCATGCTCGGGATGATGCACGGCACCGGACTGTGGACGCACCACCGGTACGTGGGAGGAAGGTTCCTCATTGATCCATCAAACGCGGTCGCAGCACATCGCGCGTGCCGCTGGGCGGCATCGGCATGGTGAAGGGGCTCGACGTGATTGGTCCCCA
>CAYQAQ010000011.1:2542-19355 GCA_964415495.1 uncultured candidatus Brocadiaceae bacterium
GGTGCGCCCGTCGAGGGAAATTGCGACCACGAACTCATACTCGAGGCCGTTCTCGGTTCGGCCGAGCAAATCCGACATCGGTCCCGCGCGACGATCAAGAATCCACTCGTTGACGCCAGCTTGCAGCGGTTGATCGAGATGCGCGACCACCGCGGCTCCGATAGAACGCGATAAGCTCCACGGCCGTCGTTCGATCAGTCGGGCGTACAGGGCGGTGGGACGGGCGTTGGCAGCAATCGTCAAGCTGACGCGTAAGCGGTCATGATCGAGTGGCTCCAGCGTCAGATTGGCGATGGTCGCCTGCACCACTGGGGCCCGTCGGGCCTCCGGCGTGTCGAAGTCGATGCGGTCCGACATCTGTTCCGGTAGCGGACTGAGCGGTGCGATGCCTTGGCCTTCATCGCGCATGGTGCCAAAGACGTAGCTTGAGCCTTTCAGAGCATAGGACACCGGCTCATCGCCGAGCCGCAACCGCAAGACATGGGTCAACTCGAAACCGTAGCGGCGGCTGGCGAACATTTCGACCAAGAGGCAGAGCCGACGATGAAAGTCCTGGCTGCGGTCGGCATTGCGCCAGGAGCGCACCGCGCTTTGCGCGCTGAACAGATGTGAACCCTGCGGCAAGTGCTGGTTGAACGGATACAGCGGAATATTCAGCAGTGTCTTCAGCGCATTGGACGTGCCATACCAGGCCCGCTGACCGCGTGAAGACCACGTTCCTGGGGTCACGCCGAAGGCGGTCTCCATCGCCACCCAGCGTTCTTCCTGGGGAATGACCAGAAAGCGTTGGATCTGATCCTGACTGTAGGTCACCTGGGCATAAAAACTACTGCGACCGAGCTGAATGGGGTGCTGCATGGTGACATCGCGGTGGCGGCGGCGATCAAAATCGTCGTGACCGTTGTGGCGATGCCGTGGCTCAGCCGGCAAGAAGGCAGGAGGGCGCGGGAAAAAGCCACGGCGTCCCGTAGCGGTTTCCATCAGGTCGATATAGCTCAGCAACTCTGGCCCTGACGTCAGCGAGTCGACGATCTCATGGGTGACGGTGAGGGTGACCGCATCGGTTTCGCCCGCATCGAGGCGATCTCGGTCGGCCCATACCGTCACCTCGGTTTCGACGCGTTCCTGAGCGCCCCAGAACCAGCGCCAGCGCATGGTATTCTTCGCTTGGCTGCGCAGCACCCGTACCGGACCATCGCCGATATCGACGACGAGATCGGTGTGTTCAACGGCGGCATCGTGGTGATGACGGTAGAAACTGCCGTAGCGCGTGGCCGTCCCGAGGGTGGTGTTGCGCCCTTTGCGCGATTGGTCACCGATGCGCCGTACAGCTGCTTGGTCGGGATGTTCACGCCAAGCGTCGCCACCGGCGAGGCGATCCGAGGCAACCAAATTGCCGAACACGGCATGGCGATAGGCTTCACGGGCGGCGGGATCGCGCAGATCATAGCGGAACACCACGTCGAAGCCGGTGCTCATGCTGCGCGAGCGGCTGACTGCCATGGGCGACATACGGGTCAGGCGTTCAATCGGATTCCACGACTGCAGTTCTAAATCAGAGATGACCCCGCTGGAGCTACCGCCAAACGACCAGCGATCACCGAAGGAAGCCGTACGGGTGACTTTGACGCGCACATGGTCCTGGTCTTCGCGCAGGACGCTGATGCTGAAATTGCCGGCGACGAAGATGCGGTATTGCAGGGCCGCATCATAGAAACGCAGCGCGCCCGGAATCGGCAAGGACAACCCAATGCCGGGACCCACTTCGATGGTGCCACTCCCGCGCCAGCTGACGATGTCGCCGGGCGCGATGCGTTCGATCCATTCCGGCTTGGTCGGCACGCGAAAGGGAACGACGAGCAGATTCCACAAGGTGCTCCAGCGCGCGCGGCCCAGGGCATCGAAGGCATCTTCCTCTTGGGGTCTTTCGATCGTGGCCGCCGTGGGTTGCATGCGATCCCACCCGGGAGCTTGCGGCTGCTGGGAGCCGTCGGCGTTTTGGCTCCATCCTGGCGCGAACAGTTCCGTGGGGGCCTCGGGTCGGCGGGGCAGCTCGGCGAATGCTGACGGCAGCACCTGGCGAATATGGACGAAATCGAGTTCGTGATGCGAGCCCACGGCGAAGGTCGAGGTGAAGGTGCTGTTGATGGCCTCCGACCAGGTGTAGAGCGGATAATTCAGGCTGACGCGGAAACGATCCACCACCGTGTAGCTGCCGAGCACGTCGTGATTGTCATAGATGCGCCGCCCGGTGCGTACACGGGCTTGGCCTTCACCGACATCGACTTTGAACAATTTGAGGTCTTCGATGAGATCGAAAATGGCGGTGCCGATGGTATCGCCCGACAGGCTGGCAGCGCGAATACCGCGCGCAGTCCACTCCCAAATTTCGCTGGGCTCTTCCCCCGGTCCGGTGGTGGGAGGCTGTGCCGGATCGGCAGGAGTTTCGGCCGCAGGACGGGGAGTCACATCGGCAGGCGCGGGTGGCGGTGCGTCCGCACCCATGGCCCAGGAGGTGGGCAGGCTCAGCAGCAGACCTGGCACGAGTATCCAACGCCAACGCACGCGAGCAGACTACCTGTCGGGAGGGCGATGCACTAGCCATCGCAGGCATTCAATACATGCCGGAAGTCCGGAATTCACCGGGTGATACGCCGAAGGTACGGCGGAATACGCGGCAGAAGTAAGCGGGATCGACGTAGCCGCAGCGCTCAGCAATGGCAGCGACACTGAGGTCACGGTCGCGCAAGAGGCGCGTCGCTTGGCGCAGGCGCAGGTCGGTCAGCCAGGCGGCGGGGCTGGTGCCCTCGCTGCGCTGAAACAGGCGTGAGAAATGGAACCGCGATAAACCGGCGGCAGCGGCAAGGTCGGCGACACCGGGGTTGTCCTGAGCGTGCTGGCGCGCCCACGCTTTGGCCGCCTCGATGCCGGGATGCCGATTGGCGCTGGCACCGGCGGTGGGAATGGCCGCGAGCAGCGCCATGGCCACGCTATAACTTGCCGCTGAGGCCGCGAAGGGCTCCGCGAACCCGTCGTGCAAGGTGGTCGCGCACAGATCCAGGCCGCGCTCGAGCACCGCCTCGCCAGCGGCGACCGGCAGCACCGGACCCAATTGTTCGCTCACCGTGCGCCACGCGCGGATGACCTCACGTCCATGCAGGCACAGATAGCAGTGTTCCCAGGTGTCGCCGGGGGCGAGCCAATAGCGGTTATCGTCGGGAAAATGCAGCAGCATGAGCCGACCGGGGGTCAGCACGTAGTGCTCGCCATGGTGCGTCAGTTGCCCGCGACCAGCGATGGTCAACTGCCACAAGACGAATTCGGCGGAGCCCCGTTTGCGGCCATGCCAGTCGTAGGCGGGCTCGGTGATCAACTCATGGCCGGCCGAGGACACCATCGCATGCAACACGAGGGGACGGGGTGCCAGATAGCCCCGCGAGCGCTTGCTGGTCTGGGCAGTGATGCCGAGCCGGCTGCGCACAAAAGTACCAAAGTCAGCATGAGCGTCCTGTGGGACCATATTTCCCGACGCTATGCTGAGGCACAGGAATGCCAGCAAGGCCATTCCGCCCGTTTCCGACCTTTCCAAGGACTCTTCGCATGGCCACCGCCCCTCGTCTCAAAATCGCCTTCATCGGTGCCGGCTCGATCGGCTTCACGCGCACCCTGGTGCGCGACCTGATGACCGTGCCCGAGTTGCGTGAGCGCCTCGACTTCGCCTTCACCGATCTCAGCGCGCGGAACCTCGACATGGTGCGCCAACTGTGTCAACGCGATCTCGACCACAACGGGGTGGCCACCACGATCATCGCGACCACCGACCGGCGCGCGGCGGTCACCGACGCCGACTACGTGTTCTGCGTCGCCCGCGTCGGCGGCCTGGAAGCCTTCGCCACCGATATCGACATCCCGCTCGCCTACGGGGTCGACCAGTGCGTCGGCGACACCCTGTGTGCCGGCGGCATCATGTACGGTCAGCGCGGGGTCGCCGCTCTGCTCGCCATGTGCAAGGACATCCGCGAGGTCGCCAAGCCCGGCTGCAAGCTGTTCAATTATTCCAACCCGATGGCGATGTTGACCTGGGCCTGCAACGTCTACGGCGGCGTTGAAACCATCGGTCTCTGCCATGGTGTCGAAGGTGGCCACGGCCAGATCGCGTCCTGCGCTACGCATTGGGCGCGCAAGCAGGGTCTCATCGGTGCCGACGAAAAGATCCCCACCGCCGACGTCGACATCGTCTGCGCCGGCATCAATCACCAGACCTGGTACGTCAAGGCGACGTGGCGCGGCATCGGTCTGATCCCGAACATGCTTGAGCTGTTCGAGGGTCACCCCGACTTCCCGAAGACCGAAAAAGTGCGCATCGATATGCTGCGCCGCTTCGGCTACTACTCGACTGAATCCAACGGACATCTCAGCGAATACGTGCCGTGGTACCGCAAGCGCGCGGCCGAAATCACCGACTGGATCGACATGGGGTCGTGGATCAACGGTGAGACCGGCGGCTATCTGCGCGTGTGCACCGAAGGCCGCAACTGGTTCGAGACCGAATTTCCGCAGTGGCTCAAAGAACCGCCCAAGAGTTTCAGTGCCGACCAGCGCAGTCACGAGCGCGGCAGCTACATCATCGAAGCCCTGGTCACCGGTCGCATCTTCCGCGGTCACTTCAACGTCATCAACAAGGGCACGATCAGCAACCTGCCGGACGACGCCTGCGTCGAAGTGCCGGGCTATGTCGACCGTAACGGCATCAACATCCCGCGGGTCGGAGCGTTGCCGCTCGGCTGCGCAGCGGTGTGCGCGCAATCGATCTCGGTGCAGCGTCTGGCCGTCGAAGCAGCGGTGCATGGTAATGACCTGCTCCTGCGTCAGGCCATGATGCTCGATCCCTTGACCGGTGCGGTGTGCACGCCGCCCGAGATCTGGCAGATGGTCGACGAGATGCTGGTCGCTGGCGAAGCCTGGCTGCCGCAATACGGCGCTGCCATCGCTGCTGCCAAAGCGCGCCTCGCGAAGGGCAAGGCGATTCCAACGCGCCCGGGTTATCAGGGTGCCGCCCGCATCAAGACCAAGACGGTCGACGAAATGCGCGCCAACCGCAAGGAAGCGCAGAAGAACGCCGAGATGGCCGACAAAGCTGTCGAACGCCCAGCGGCGGCCAAGGCCTGACGCTCGAGCCGGCGCGGTCCGCCGCCAACGCTTCAGCCAATGCCCGACGGCATGATGTACAGGTGCAGCTGGCTGGCGGTGGCGTAGGTCTGCCAACCGACGCGATACTCGACCGTATACTCCAGGGTATACCAGCCAGGGGCGCTGAACTCGGCGATGGTTTCCGCCGTCCAGGTATCGCTGAGGCTGACACTGCCGTTCTGCGGCATCTGCACGATCGACCACCAGCCGGCGGTGACGTAGGCATCGCCATGTTCGGCGATGCTCATGGCGAGCAGGACCGGGGCGCAGGTACAGGCTTCGCCGGTATTGGAGCCACCGCCGTCGCGCCACCACACGTCGATCGAGCCGGAGTACGAAGAGCTCCCGCAGCCGACGAGACCAAGCAGCAGAGCGGCGACCGGGAGTAAGCGCGTGGAGATCATGGTGGCGATGATGTTCGCCCGGCCTGAGATCTCGGTGAGCCGGTGATGAGATCGCGATGAGAGCGCCCCTTGCCCTGAGCACCGGGTCGCGAAGCTGCGCGCATGGCCGGTCACCAGGTCCCGTAGCTCAGCGGATAGAGCGGCTGTTTCCTAAACAGCAGGTCGTTGGTTCGAGTCCAACCGGGGCCGCCATTCCGGGCAAAGCAGCAGGACGCCGGGCACCGCGCGGGATCAGTCGTAGGTCTGCACCGCAAACACCGGCACGTCGAGCTTCGCTTGGCCACCCAGAAGGGCGAGATCGACCAGCACGGCGCAGCCCACTGGTGTCGCGCCGCATTTGCGCACCAGGCGCAGCGCCGCCGACATGGTGCCGCCGGTGGCGAGCACGTCGTCGACCACCAGCACACGGTCGCCGGGGCGCAGGGCATCGACGTGGATTTCTAAGCGGTCGGCACCGTATTCGAGGCTGTAGGACTCTTCATAGCACTGCCACGGCAGCTTCCCCGGCTTGCGTACCGGGATGAAGCCGACGCCCAAAGCCAGGGCGATCGCCGGTGCGCAGATGAAGCCGCGGCTTTCGATGCCGACGACCGCCGTGATGCCATCGCCGGCAAAACGAGCGGCGGTGACATGGACCACATAGGCCAGGGCGCGCGGGTGCGCGAGCAGCGGCGTGATGTCCTTAAAGACGATGCCCGGCTTGGGGAAGTCGGGCACATCACGAATGAGCGGCGTGAGATCCATGAGGGCTCCGCGATGCACGCTAAACCATTGTCATTACTGTGCTAGCATGGCGTGCTGCGGGCGCGTCCAGGACCCTCTGGTTGCGTTGACTCGCAGGGGGCAGCTCCTACCCTGCGACTTCCTTTGCAAGGGGTACTCATGGTCCACGCACTGTCATCATCTCTCGCCTTCGGCTTGCCCGGTGGCGTAGAATGGATCGTCATCCTGGTCGTTGGTCTGCTGTTGTTCGGCCGCCGGCTACCGGAGATCATGCGCGGTCTGGGCGGCAGTGTGCGCGAGTTCAAGAAGGGCCTGGATACCGATGAGGCACCCTCGGCGAACCCGCCGCCCGCGCAGCCGCCGACTGGCGCCGTGAGCCGTGGGGCGACGAAGCCGGCCGACCTCAACACCGCTCCGCCCGCTTCCGAGGACGACCCCAAGCCGCCCACAGGACTCTGAGATGACTGAAACGGCGACCAAGCTCGCGCGCGTGCGCGCCTGGCTCAAGCAGCACAAACTCGATGGCGTCGTCTTCGCCAGCCGCGCCAATTTCGCCTGGCTCTCGGGCGGTGGCGATAATCACATCGTCTCCCAGGCGGAACTGGGCGTTGGTGCCCTGGTCGTCACGGCGCGCCAGGCCCTGGTGGTCGCCAATGAGATTGAAATCGGTCGCCTGACGGCCGAAGAATCCCTGCACGAATTCAGCGCCAAATCCTTCCCATGGATTCAGCCCATGAGCCAAGCGCTCGGCAAGCTGCTGCCTAAGGGCAAATATGTCGGCGATGATCCCTCACTCGGATTGCCGGGATTGCCGGCCGATTTTGTCGACAGCCTGCGCGCCGTGCTGTGCGAAAACGAGATCCGCCGCTATAAAGCCTTGGGTCGCGATTGCAGTCTGGTCATCGAAACCGTGTGTCGGGCGCTGGCGGTCGGCGATAGCGAACAACAGGCGGAAGCGGATTTGGCGAGGCATCTGCTCGCGCGCGGCATCCAGCCCTATGTGCTGTTGGCCGCTTTTGACGAACGCATTCTCAAGCATCGCCATCCGACCCCGACGGCGAAGAAGTTGCGTAAGCACGCCATGCTCGTGGTCTGCGGCCAGCGTCAGGGCCTGATCGCCAACGTCACCCGTTTCATCCATTTCGGCGCTCTCCTGCCCGACTTGAAAAAACGCCATGAGGCGGTGTGTCGCGTCGAAGCAGCGTATTGGGAGGCCACCGTGCCGGGTGCCACCTGGGGCGAAGCGTTCGCGGCTGGGCAAAAGCAGTACAAGAAGGAAGGCTTCGCCAAGGAGTGGGAGCTGCATCACCAGGGCGGGCCCACCGGGTACGCCGGTCGCGACATCATCGTCACGCCCAGTGAGACGCGAAAGGTGCAGGATGGTCAGGCGGTGGCGTGGAATCCGTCGATCACCGGTGTCAAAACCGAAGACACCTTCATCGTGCACGGTTCCCAGCGGGTGATGATCACCGAGCCCTCGGATCACTGGCCCACCATCACCGTGACCACCGGTAGCAAGGCCCAGCTCGTGCGGCCGGATATTTTGGTGCGCTGATGCGGTGGATCGCGTGTGCTCTGAGCGGTCTCGCGTTGGCGCTGTTGCTCAGCGGCTGTGGGGACCAGGGCCGTAAGCCGCCACCGGAAGTGGTGGTGCAGATTCTCGATGAACCTGGCGTGTTTCAGATCGATGGCGATCGCCTCTTCAGTCGCGATGCCTATGCCAAACTCGAACAGTTGGCGGACCGTTATCGTCGTCCGACGACGGGAACACCGCGCATGATCATACGCGTGTACCACTCCAGCAATGTGCGCTACGCGCGCGTGCAGGAGTTCCTCGGGTGGTGTGGGCAAAAGGGCCTTGATAAGGTCACGGTTCAAGTGCGTGATAGCGAAACGCCGGTGCCAGGCGCGGATCCCTCCTTGTCGCCCCGTGGTTCAGGTTACTAGTGCGCGGACCCGGTTGTTTCGTATTGCTGCTCATCATCGGCATGATCTGTGTCGAATTGTGGGTCTTTTTGACGGTCGTGCAGCGGGCCGAAGATGTAATCTTGCCGATGATCGCGATAGTCATCCTGTCATGGGCAGGGTGGCGCATCATCGCCTATTCCCTCAAGCTTTTGCCGGCGGCATTTTTGACCGGTGATGCGGGCCGGCGTCTCGTTGGCCTGATTGCCGGGGTCATGCTGTTGTTCCCGGGATTCATCTCGGGAGCGCTCGCTTTGCCGCTGCTGCTGCCTCCCGTGCAACGGATCTTCGGTCGCCTCGGCAATGCGATTGCTGGCGGTCTGATGCGGCACGTGATGGGCCGCATGAACCCCGGCGGCTTCCCCGGGGGATTCGGGCCCGGTCCCTTCCCCGGCATGCAGCCACGCAGCGGTCCACTGCGGCCTGACGATTCCGTGCGTACGCCGCCCAAGATCATCGACACCACCGTCGAACGCGACGACGATCCCAAGCCCTGAGGCCCCGTTTTTATGCTCAAGCACAGCACCTATTTCGATGGCAAGGTTCAGTCCGTCGGTTTCGAACGCCACGGTCGCAAAGCGACCATCGGCGTCATTGCGACGGGCGAATACCACTTCGGCACCGATGCAGCCGAACGCATGACCGTGGTCAGCGGCGAGTTGCATGCCAAGCGTGACGGCGCCACGACGTGGAGCGTGTACCCCGCGGGCACGTCGTTCGAGATCGCGGCCAAGAGTGGCTTCGACGTCGTTGCGGTCGGTGGACCGGCGGCGTATATGTGCGAGTTCCTCTGAAGAAGCCCCGTTTTCGCGCCGTCATCTACGATCACGACGGCACCCTGCTCGATTCGCTGGACATCGTGGTTGCCGCGACCAATGCGGTTTTGGCAGCGCACGGCGCACTTGCGCGTCCGCGCGCTGAGATCATAGCTGGCATGGTCCATCCGACGGCACCGCGCATGGGCGGGCTACTCGGCGTCGACGATCCACGCGATCAAGCAATGTTGGCGGCCGCGTTCTATGTCGCCGCCCACGCCTGCGATCCGCACCAAGCGCGCGTCTATCCCGGTATCGTCGCCATGGTTGCCCAGGGTGCTGCCAACGGGCTGGTGCAGGGCGTCCTCAGCAATAATCAGGGCATCTTGGTGCGCCACCTGTTGGACGCTCATGCCTTGGCGGATCACTTCGCAGCCATGCATGGCGAGGAAGACATGCCGGCGCCCAAGCCCGATCCGCGTGGTCTCGCCAATATGGTCGCGCAGTTCGGTTTCGCTCCGCATGAGGTCCTCTACGTCGGCGACACCGTCGGTGATCTGCACACCGCCCAGGCCGCAGGCCTACCGTGCGTCGGGGTCGCGTGGGGCATCACCGCGCGCAGCGAGTTGGAACGCCACGATTTTCTCGCCGTGATCGACAAGCCCAGCTCCTTGCCGGCGTATTGAGGCGCTCGCCACGTCGTCAGGCGACGGCGATCTCGGCGGCAATCTGATTTTTCGGCTGCACGTGGATGCGGTCTGCCCCCCACAGGCGCCGCAGTTCCGTGAGCAGGGCCCGCGTCGGATGGACCACCCACCGATCGCTCAACGCTAATGACAGCAGGACGTCACCGGGAGCGTGGACCAGCAGCCGCACGGGGCACTTGCCGGCGTGCTCGCGGAAGAGGGCCTCGGTCGCGTCGATGCGCTGCGCATCCACCGCGGAGGTGGCCTCGACGGCGATGACGACGGCTCGCGTGGTGAACACGCTGATCGCGGTGGCCGGGATCACTTCCTGAATCAGCAGGCTGGGTAAAATCTCGACCGCAGCTTCAGCTTCGGCAGGCGGCGCATCTTCCCCGGCATCGATGGGCGGTTCCTCGTCGCCTTCTTGAACCATCCGCGGTGGCGGCCGTCGTTGGCGTTCACGACGTTCGATCTTACCGGTAAATACAGCGACTAAATCCTCGTCGCATTCCGCGGCATACTTTTCAAACGGACCGGGTTCGGCCTGACCGCGAACGACCCGCCCGCCGGGAAACAGTACGCCTTCGAAGCGGCCATAGGGATCTTCCAAGGTCAAGATGCCCATCATGCGCCCGGTCTTGGTCTTGATGATGCGCTTGCCAATGACCACGGCGGCGATGCTGGTCATTGAGCCCGTTGGTAGATTGGTCAGATCGCGGAAGTCGGCCGAGGTCACCTGCGCGATGTCTTCCTGATGCTCGCGCACGGGATGCGAGGAGATCCAATAACCGGTCAGGGCCTTTTCCGCCGCTAAACGTTCTTCCGCCGGAAAATCGCTGACGTCAGCGTAGCCTTGCGTGTCCTGCCGGAAAGAATCGTCCTGATCGAAGGAGCCGAATAAGGTCTGCTGATTCTGCTCGCGCACTTTGGCCAAGCGGTGGCCACGGTCGAAGGCGCGGTCGACGGCTTCCATGAGAGCACGGCGATTGGGATGCAGCGCATCCATCGCGCCGACCTTGATCAGGTTTTCGATCACGCGCTTGTTAACCGCACGCGTGTCGATGCGTTCACAGAGATCGTAGAGCGAAGTGAAATCGCCGGCACTGGTGCGCTCTTGAATCAGATGCTGCGCGGCTTGCTCGCCAATGCCTTTCACGCCACCGAATCCGAAAAGGACCTTGGTGTTCGCGGCATCTGCTGCGGTATCCTTGGCATCGGCCTGAACGACGGTGAATTCCCAGCCCGAGCGATTGACGTCAGGCGGCAACACCGGAATACCTTGGCCGCGCAGCTCTTCCACGAACAAGGTCATCTTGTCCTTGTTGTCCATTTCGTAGATCAAGTTCGCGGTCATAAAGGCCGCGTAGTGATTGGCCTTGGCCCAGGCGGTCCAGTATGCGATCAGACCGTAGCAGGCCGAGTGTGACTTGTTGAAGCAGTACGAGGCGAATCCAAGGATCTTCTCCCACATTTCTTTGCATTTGTTGCGATCAAACTGGTGCAGATTCCACGCGCCTTCGACAAACTTCTCTTCCAGTTTCTTGAGGACGTTGATGTCCTTCTTGCCCATGGCCTTGCGCAAATCATCGGCTTCGGCCGGGGTGAAGCCGCACAGGGCGCGACTGATCGTCATCACCTGTTCTTGGTAGATATAGAGGCCGTAAGTTTCTTTGAGCGCTTCTTCGAGCACCGGGTGCGGATAATCGACGCGTTCGCGCCCATGTTTGCGGTCGCAGTAGCTGATGTGCATGTTCGCCATCAGCGGGCCCGGACGATACAGCGCCACGAGCGCGATGAGATCCTCGAAGCGGTCGGGCTTGAGCAGTTTGATCAACTCCTGGAAGCCCGACGATTCACATTGAAAGACGCCCAGGGTGCGGCCGGTGCCCAAGAGTTCGAAAGTGCGCGGATCATCGAGCGGCACGGTGGTGAAGTCGATTTCACCACCGCCCGTGGCGCGAATCACGTCGGCAGTCTTTTTCAAGATCGACATGGTCTTCAGACCCAGGAAGTCCATCTTGAGCAAGCCGCACGATTCGACCTGGCCCATGTTGAACTGCGTCGCCGGCTTGCCTTTGACGGCGCACACCGGGACATATTGGCTGACCGCGCCCGGGGCGATGATGATGCCGCACGCGTGCACGCCGAAGTTGCGCCCCAGGCCTTCGAGGGCGATGGCGGTGTCGAGGACTGTGCGCGTGCGCGGATCGCTGTCATAGCGGCTGCGCAGCGCCGGAACCGGATCGAAAAGGTTCTTGTCCTTATCAAGAGGTTTCAGCCCGAGACAGACTTCGATGGTGTGCTTGCCCGAGGGATCTTCGGTAATGAGGTTGGCGAGTTCCTGCGCTTCTTCCGGCGTCCACTCGAAGGCGCGCGCAACGTCCTTGATCGCCATACGGGCCTTCATCGTGCCCAGGGTCATGATATGGGTGACGGCGTCGTGGCCGTACTTGTCGGCGACGTATTCAATGACCTCGCCACGTCGATCTTTGCAGAAGTCGATGTCGATGTCGGGCATCGACTTGCGGCCGGGATTCAGAAAGCGTTCGAACAGCAGGCCGTAGCGCAGCGGGCACATGTCGGTGATGCCGAGCGCATAGGCGACGATGGAACCCGCCGCCGAACCGCGTCCGGGTCCGACCGGAATGCCGCGGTCTTTGGCCCAATTGATGAAGTCGGCGACGATCAGGAAGTAGGCCGCGAAGCCCATCTTCTGGATGGTCTCCAGTTCGAAGGCGAGGCGCTCGGTGATGTCGGTGCGCGCGTATTCATCGCCGTAGCGTCGGCGTACGCCAACAGCGCAGAGTTCGCGCAAATACGACATCTCATCATGCCCGTCGGGGCAGGTGAACACCGGCAGGTGGTAGACGCCGGTCTCGATGACCTTGGCATCGATGCGTTCGGCGATGGCCAGCGTGTTGGCGATGGCTTGCGGACAGTCGGCGAAGAGCGCCGTCATTTCCTCTGCGGTCTTGAAGCCGTATTCGCTACCGTCCATGCGCTTGCGGCGGGTGTCGGCGACAGTGGTGACGCCTTGCACGGCCAATTGCACATCGTGGGTGACCGCTGCATCGCGGTCGAGGTAATGAATCCAATTGGTCGCCACCACCGGCACGCCGGTGCGCTCGGCGATGCGCCGATTGGCAGCGATCAGGCTGACCGGGCCATCGGTGCCGTGATCGCAGAGTTCGATGTAGACGCGGTCGGGGAAAATCGACGTGAGCAGCCCGAGCTGGCGCTCGGCTTCATCATCAGCGCCAACGTGCAGATGGCGGTTGAGGAAGCCATCGCGACCAGCGCCGGTCAGGCAGATGAGGCCCTCATGATGCTTGGCGAGCAGTTCGAGATCGACGCGCGGTTCGAAATAGAAGCCCGTCAACCAACCCGCAGAAACCAAGGCGCAGAGATTGCGATACCCGGTCTGGTTCATCGCCAGCAGCACCAGTTGGTGGGTGTCGCGGGTCTTCTCGGTCATGCCGAGGGGGGCGATGTTCACTTGGCAGCCGATGATCGGCTTGAGGCCCGCCGTCGTGCACGCGGCTTGCAGCTCAAACGCCGCGCACAGGTTGCCGCGATCGGTCACCGCCACCGCCGGCATGCCGAGGTCCTTGGCACGTTTGACCACATCCTTCACCCGGTTGGTCGACTCCAACAAGGTGTAGTGGGTGTGGACGTGGAGGTGGACGAACGACATCGCAAGTGAATGTAGCGACGTGGACGGAAGGGCCAGTCGGGTTTCGGGTTTCGGATTTCGAGCTGTTTTGCGGTGTGGTGTCCACTGTTTGTAGCTTCTTAAGCGAGCAGTCACGCACGCCTACCGAGTTGCCGAAAGGACGTGCCGGGGAATGCGGGTGAGCACCTCTGGTGCTACGGGCCAAGACTGTACAACAGCAACTCCAAGCACGGTTTCCCGAAAGCCGAAAGCCGAAACCCGAAAGCCGAAACCCGAAACCGATGTACGCGTTTATCCGACCCCTCCTCTTCGCTTTCGATGCCGAGCGTGCGCACCATCTCGGGCTTTTTGCGGCGCAGGCCTCGGTGGGCCTGCCCGGCGTGCGCGGGCTGGTCGGGGCGTGGTCGCGCTGTCGTGATCCGCGGCTGGAGGTGTCGGCGTTCGGCCGCACCTTTGCACATCCGGTTGGCTTGGCGGCGGGATTAGACAAGAACGGCGTCGCCATCGATGCGCTCGCGGCGCTAGGATTTTCGCACGTCGAGATCGGCACGCTCACCGGGCAGGCGCAGCCGGGCAATCCGCAGCCGCGCCTTTTTCGCCTGATTGAGGACCAAGCGGTGATCAACCGCATGGGCTTCAACAATCAGGGTGCGGTGGCCGCCGGTCAGCGCTTGGCGCAACGCTATCGTCACCGGCGTCCAGCGACGGTGCTCGGCGTCAACATCGGCAAGACCAAGGTGGTCGAGCTGGAGCAGGCCCTCGATGACTATCGCGCCGCGGTGCGGGCGGTTGCGGCGATCGCGGATTACCTCGTGGTCAATGTGTCGAGTCCGAACACGCCGGGATTGCGCGATCTGCAGGGAGAGGCTGTGCTGCGGCCTTTGCTCGCTGGCGTGCGCGCCGAGCTGGATGCGGTGCGTGCAGGCGTGCCGCTGCTGCTGAAAATTGCGCCTGATCTTGCCGACGCCGGCATCGACGCAGCGGTCGACGTCGCCTTGGAGACTCGCTGCGATGGCCTGATCTGCACGAATACGACGATTGCCCGTGAGGGCCTGACCACCCCGGCGGAGCGCGTCACGGCGATCGGGGCTGGGGGGCTGTCAGGAGCCCCCTTGCGTGCGCGCGCCACGGCGGTGGTCGCGCACGTCGCCCGGCGCCTCGCCGGACGGCTGCCCGTCATCGGCGTCGGTGGCATCGATTCCGCTGCAGCGGCGTGGGAGAAAATCTGCCATGGTGCGACCCTGGTCCAGGTCTACACCGGTTTCATCTATGCCGGTCCAGGACTGCCGCGCCGCATCCATCGCGGCCTGTCGCAGCGGCTGGATCAGCACGGCTTGACCTCGATCAGCCAAGCGGTGGGGCGTTCGCTGTAGCCGCTGTCGTCTGGGCGCGTAGGTGCCTCGCTGGACGCCGCTCACCCGCTGCCGAGCATCATCGCCATGTCTGACGTCATTATCCATCTCCCCCAAGACAAAGGCGGGGGACGCCGGCTGGCGGTGTTGACCGACCAGAGCCTGGACACCTTCAGAAACAAAACCGCGGTCGCTTTGCTGCGCTTCCGACCGCACGAGGTCGTCTGCGTCATCGATCCCGGTCATGTCGGGGCCGATCTCGAGCGTATGCTCGGTACCGGTGCGGGAATTCCGGTGGTCGGGACGGTGGATGATGCCATCCGCCTGGGTGCGACCCAATTGGTGATCGGCGTTGCCACGCCCGGCGGCTTCTTGCCCACCGATTTGCGTCCGATCGTCTACGACGCCATCCGCCATCGCATGAACGTGATTTCGGGGCTGCACTCGAGCATCGATGGCGATCCCAATCTCGCCAGTCTCGCTGCACGCCATGCGGTTGAGATTACCAATGTACGCCGAGTCACTGCGATCAGCCACCATATCGCCACCGGCAAGGCGCGGACCTCGAAGGCGTTTCGCTTGCTGACCGTGGGCACCGACCCCAACAGCGGCAAAACCACCACCAGTCTGATGCTTGAGCGTTGGTTCCAGGGGCAAAAAGTACGCCAGCGTTTTGTCGCTACGGGTCAGGACGGGATGCTGGTCAAAGGGCGCGGTATTTGTGTCGATCGCTGCATCACCGACTTCGCCAGCGGTGCCGTCGAGTCGCTGATCCTGCACGAAGCGCGTGGCCGCGATCTGCTGGTGGTCGAAGGTCCCGACGCGCTGATGTCACCGTGTTATTCGCCGGTGGCGATGGCGGTGCTGCATGGTACGTGCCCAGATGCGATGATCTTGTGCCACGTACCGACGCGGTCCCATCACCGCCACACCGACATCGCGATTCCGCCGCTACGCGATCATATTGCCGCCTACGAATTGATGGTGCGCCATATTCATCCCGCCAAAGTGGTAGCGATCAGTCTGAACACCGCCGGCATGACCGAGGCGGCCGCGCTGGCTGCGGTTGCGGCGGTGACTGCCGAAACCGGCCTGCCCACCGCCGATCCGGTCCGCGAGGGGGATGCAGGAGCCCAGCGTCTCGGCGAAACCGTCTTGGCGGTAGCGCGAGCCAGCGGGCACGAGCTGCTGCCGAAGGCCAGGCCTGCGCCTGCGCCTGCAAAGGCGCGGACGAAAGCCAGGGCACCCGCAGCCGCCCGCAAAACCGGTGCGGCAAAAACCGCTGCCAAGCGGTCAGGTCGCGCGCCCAGCCGTCGCTGACGTGTGCTCATTCGCCCCGAGGTGTCGACCGGAACGGCATCCAGCGGCCATACACCCGGTCTGGCTCGGCACGGCTGGAGCTTGCGATGGGGCAGCCACCCGCTGAGGTATCGTCATGTTGCGCGCTCTGCTCATCCCCTTGTTCGTCACGTCTCTGCATGCCGCAGAGGACCTGGTGTCGCGCCTGCCGCAGCCGCCGGCCCCCGTGCCGGTGCCGGCGGCTGACCACGGTGAAACCACCCCCATTGCGCCCGGCATCGCGATCACTCCCACCGCAGTGATCCTCGAAGGGGTGACCCTGATCGATAATGGTCCGGTGGATGGTATGGAGGTCATCGCCTGCCTCGATGGCGGCAAGGCGCACGAAAGCTTGATCCGTTTGCTGACCAGCAATGGGCAATTGGTCAAGTTCGCGGTCATCCGCGTGCTCGGACTCGATGACGGTATTCCGGCCCACGAATCGAGCGGCATCCCCGCGCGCGGAACTCCGGTGCGTCTCCAATTGGAATGGCCGGTCGGCGATCCGACTGGGCCGTGGCAGGCGATCGATGTGTCGTCCTTGGTGCGCGACCGGATCACCGACCAGCCGTATCCCGCCGTGCCGTTCATCTACACCGGCAGTCGCATCGTCGGGGTGATCGACAACGGTCCGGACGGCCGACCCGTTCGACGCGACCGCTTCATGCTCGATGCCACCAAATCAGTGGCCGTGGTCTTTGACGAGGCTGACGCCTTGCTGGCCAGC
>CAYQAQ010000012.1:0-19283 GCA_964415495.1 uncultured candidatus Brocadiaceae bacterium
CCGGCGGTGGTGGCGTCGGCGAGTTCGGCGAAGCCGAGCGGCTCCGGGCATACCCAGGTGTATTCGCGTTCGACGGCCTGGAAGCGGCTGGGCGGTTGGAAGCGCACCGGCGTCGGTGCGCCGACGGTGAGTGCCAACGTTTCGAGGTCGATGACGAAGCAGCCGACACGATCACTCAGGCCCGCTTGGCGACGAGTCGCGGCGTCGAGTTCGCCCACCACGCCGACGCGGCGCTTGCCAAGGCGTAATTCACGGCAGCGGCTGGCTTGCCAGCCCGCCGGCACGCTGGTGGCTTCAGCGGTGGTCGGGTCGTAGCCCAGGCTGCGCAGCAGCGCGAGAGCGGTATCGCGCGCGGCGTAAAACGGCGTTTCATCGGCGGCGCTGGCGCAGCAGCCCGCGATCAGGGGACGTTCGTCGGGTGTCGCGCTGCTGCCGGCGCCACGTCCGTAGGCTTTGCCGATCTCATAACACTGCACGCTGGCGAGATGCCGCCGATTGCGCGCGACGGCATCGGCGAGGGTCGCGGTCAGATCACGGCGCAGCACGGTCCACTCGGCGGAGAGCGGATTGGCCAAGCGGATGGTGGCGTCGTCCCAGCCCAGGTGCGTTGCCCACGCGTCACTGGCGAAGGGATAGGTGGCGACTTCGTCCCAACCCAGGGCGGACAACACGCGACGGCTGCGGTGTTCGGCCAGACGGAGCGGATTCGGCGCGGGCACGGCGGCCGGCAAGCGCGGCACTTCGCCAGCGATGTGATCGAAGCCGCTCAGACGCGCGACTTCTTCAACCAGATCGACGCCGTGATGGATGTCCTTGCGCCGCCACCACGGGACCTGCCAACCACCGGGAGCCGCGACGAAGCCGAGACTGCTCAGGCGTTGCGCCTGTTCAGCGGCCGGCATGTCGGTGCCGAAGTAGCGGCGGTAGAGCGCCGAGTCATAGGCGACGACGCGGGTCTCGCCGCGCACCTCGCCGGCGTGGAAGCGCTGCACGACGCGCAGCGAGGGACATTCGGCGCGCAGCAGGGCGATGGCGCGCGCGATCGCAGCGGGGGCGAGCTCGTTGGGCAAGCCCTTTTCGAAGCGGTTGCTGGAATCGGTGGTCAGGCCGAGGCGAATGCGCGTGCGGCGAATGCGGTCGGGACGGAAGATCGCGGCTTCGAGCAACACCGCCGTGGTGTCGTCAGCGACCAACGAATTGGCCCCGCCCATGATGCCGGCCAGTGCCACCGGCGTGTCGCCGTCAGCAATCACCAGGTCACCGGTTTGCAGGGCGTGCTCGCGATCGTCGAGCGTGGTGAAACGTTCGCCGTCAACAGCAGAGCGCACCGTGATCGCCGGACCGCGCAGGCGGCGCAGGTCGAAGGCATGCATCGGCTCGCCGAGTTCGAGCATCACGTAGTTGGTGACGTCGACCAGCAGACCGAGCGGACGCACACCGGCGGCTTCGAGCGCGGCGCGCAGCCACTCCGGACTGGCGTGATTGGCAACGCCCTCGACCACCGCGCCGCAGTACACCGCGCAGCCGTTGGCATCGCTGATCTGCACCGACCAGGGACCCGTGTCGCTGGCGCTGCTGATATCGGGTTCACTGGGCAGTGGCAGATCGGTGATCAGCGCGATTTCGCGCGCCCAGCCCCAGTGGCCCCACAGGTCGGGCCGATTGGTGATGCCGTGGTTGTCGACGGTGAAGACCTGATCGCCCAGGCCGAGGGCTTCCGCCAGCGGCGTGCCGGGAACCAAGCTGTCACGCAGCACGAGGATGCCGTCGTGCGACGCACCAAGCCCGAGTTCGTCCTCGGCGCAGATCATGCCGTAACTGGGCTCGCCGCGTAGTTTTCCGGCTTTGATAGTGACATCCTTGCTGGTGCCATCGGCTTGCGGCAGGCGCAGCACGCAGCCGACCGTAGCGACGGCGACGGTCTGACCGGCGGCGACATTGGGCGCGCCACAGACGATGGGCAGGGGTTCACCGCTGCCGATGTCGACGGTGCACACGCGCAGGCGGTCGGCGTTGGGATGCTGGGCGCAGGTGAGGACGGTGCCGACGACGACGCCGGCGAGGCCGGGACCAGTGGACTCGATGTGCGATTCGACCTCGGTCGTGCGCAGGGTCAGGGCCTGTTGCAGCGCGATCGGCGACAGCGGCAGGCGCTCCACCGCGAGCAAACGACGAATCCAGGCCAAGCTCACGCGCATAAGGGTCCCCTATCGGAGGGCACCACGGTCGGAATGGAGCCCGGTTGGGCAAGTCCAGGCTGCCCCCAAGGGCCCGTTGCGTTCGTCAACGATCGTTTACCCTGTTCGCCCCATGGGGGTGCGTCTACTTTCTGCGGAGCCCCGCTTCGTCCACCCCCGGTTGACCCTGGCGGTGGAGACCTTTGCCACGCCCGATGGCGAGGTCCAGCGTCCAATCATCCACCATCCCGGCGCCGTGGCCGTGATCGCCCAGCCCGCAGCCGGTACGCTGATGCTGGTGCGCCAATACCGCTATGCGATCCGCCGTGAGACCTTGGAAGTCCCGGCCGGTACCCGCGAGCCCGGCGAAGATCCGGCGGTCACCGCGGGTCGAGAGTTGATCGAAGAAGCCGGCCTGCGCGCCGAGCACCTGCACGAACTACTGCGCTTCCTGCCCGCGCCGGGGGTGTCGGACGAGGAGACCATCCTCTATCGCGCTGAAGGCCTGACCACCGTGCCGACGGCCCGCGAAAATGGCGAGCTGGTGCAGCCCGAGGTGGTGGCGCTCAGCGACTGCGCGCGCTTACGTGCCGACGAACTCATTTGCGATGCCAAGACGTTGATCGCGCTGACCCTGCTCGGGGTGCGCTATGCGTAATGTTTTGGAATGGACCGGCGGGGTGCTCTCGACCCATGCCGCCCAGGCCGGGCGCCCGGTCACCCTGTTCTTGGCGGCATGCCGCAACGTCATGTATGCGCCGCGCAACGTGGCGCAGCTCATCCGTCAGATCGATGTCGGTGGCTACGGTTCGATTCTGGTGCTGAGTCTGATCGCGGGCCTGACCGGCATGATCATGGCCGTGCAAACCGGCACGGAGCTGCAGCGCTTCGGCGTGCTCGACAACCTCGGTGCCATTATTGGCGCGACCTTCTGTCGCGAGATGGGTCCGGTGTGGGCGGCGGTCATCGTCCTCGCGCGCGTCGGCTCGTCGATGGCGGCGGAGTTGGGCACCATGACCGTCAATGAAGAGGTCGATGCGTTGCGCGTGATGTCCATCGATCCGGTGCGCTATCTCGTCGTGCCACGCATTCTCGCTTTGGTGATTTCGATGCCGATGCTGACCGCGATTGCCGACGCCGTGGGCATTCTCGGTGGAGGCTTTGCCACGCAGGCGATCTTTGGTCAGCCGCTCAGCGTCTACATGGATTCGGCGTGGTCGCTGCTGACCGGGCTCGACTTTTACAGCGGCTTGGGCAAGAGCATCGTCTTCGCGGTGATCATCGGTACTATCGCCTGCGATCAGGGCTTGCATACGCGTGGCGGTGCCGAGGGGGTCGGCCGCGCCACCACCGCGACTGTAGTGCTCAGCGTGGTCTTCGTGCTGCTGGCGAATTTGATCATGACCTCCTTCACCATCCGTGTCCTCAAGCCCATCTTCGGCTGATCATGCGCCGCCTGCCCACCGATCCTGGCACTGACCGTTATCCACCGCGCGAAGCAGTGGATGAGTGGCCGACCGTACGCCTGGAAGCCGGTGTGCCGGTGGCACCAGTGCCGCCAGGTAAAGAGGTCTACGCCGCGGTGCGCGGATTGAAAAAGACCTTCGGTCCTCGGCGCGTCCTGCGCGGCATTGACTGCGATATCTATAAAGGTGAGACCTTCGTCATCCTCGGCGGTTCCGGGTCGGGTAAGACGACCTTACTCAAACACCTCATGGGCATGCTCAAGCCGGATTTCGGTACGGTATCGGTCGGCGGCCGCGACATGGCCAAAGCGACGTTGAAGGAAATGGCGGACTATCGCCGGACCATGGGCGTGGTGTTCCAGCATGCGGCCTTGCTCAATTCGCTGACCGTGTTGGAAAACGTCGGGTTGCCGTTGATCGAAGTGGATCGCAAGCCCGCGGCAGAGGTGCTTGAACGAGTGACGGCGGCGTTGCGCCGCGTCTTTCTGCCGGCAGATGAAATCCTGCATCTCAAGCCCGCCGATCTCTCGGGTGGCATGCGCAAGCGCGTCGGCATCGCGCGCGCGATCATCCAGGATCCCGAATTGATCTTCTATGATGAGCCGACCACCGGTCTGGATCCAGTGACGGTCAACGGCGTCAATGAATTGACCCTCGATCTGCAGCAGAGCATGGGCGTGACCTCCGTGGTCATCACCCACGATCTCGATGCGGCGTACATGATCGCCGATCGCATTGCGGTGCTGTATAAGGGCCGCTTCATCGCTATCGGCGACCAGGAAGCGATTTCCAACAATCAACATCCGGTGTTGCAGCAATTGCTGAGCGGTTCGACCGTCGGTCCCTTGACCGAAGACTATGCAGAGGATGGTGACCGGCCGCGCCCGACGCCCAAGGGGACGCGCCGCCGCAGTACGGCGGGTGACGCGCCGCCGCTTTCGTCAGCTTCAATTCCAGCTTCAGCTTCAGTACCTCCCTTAGACCCAGCCGCCGGCCGCCCCGGACCGGAGCCCACCCATGGCCAATCTTGAACGTAAGATGCTCTCCAGTGAGGCCAAGGTCGGCCTCTTGTTCTTCGTCGGCCTCGGGCTGGCGTTGTGGTTCACCTTCTCGACCACTGAATTTGGCCGTCCAGAAGGTCAGTTTTCAGTCCGCTTCCGCACCGTCTCGCAGCTGAAGGAAGGCGACACGGTCACGTTCAATGGTGTGCGCATCGGCGTGGTGACCCGAGTGGTGCCGGAACGTGAAGGCAATCGCGTGCTTATCCGCGTGCACTTCGCGATCGACAATGGCTTGCGCGACGTCGTCGTCGTCGATGGTACCACCGAATTCCGCATCGTGCTGGGCACCCTGGGCGGCGCCAATCTCGATATTCGCTCGACCGGAGGCGTGCCGATCAGTCAGCCCGCTATTGCCGAGCATTTCGGCAAAGAGGGCGCCAGCCTCGGTGATGCGGTCAGCAACGTCAGTGATCTCGTGCAAGAGAATCGCGCCGGCATTCAAGCCGCGATCAAGGCGTTCGAACAGGCGATGATCCAAATCCGCGATCTGGTGGGCGATAATCGCGAGGTCGTGACCTCGGCGATCACCAACTTCGACCGCATGGGCAAGCAGATCGCTGACCTGGTTGAGCAGAATCGCGCTACGGTCGATGCCGCCTTGATCAACATCCGTGATATGACCGGCCAGATCGAAGCCTTGGTGCGCGAGAATCGCGAAGATGTCAAAAAGGCCATGGCGGCGCTGCCGCTGGCGGTCGAGAATTTCCGCGCGGCAGCCGGTCGGGTCGAAGCGTTATTGGCCGAGAACCAGGAAGATGTGCGCACGTTAATGCGTAATCTCGCCGAGGTCGCCCCCAAGATCGATCGTATTGGCGACAACATCGAACTGATCACCACCCAGATCGCCGAAGGCAAAGGTTCCATCGGCAAGTTGGTGATGGAAGACACCTTGCATGATCGGACCTTGGACACGGTCGATTCGCTCAGCGATCGTCTGGACGAGGTCAAGCCGCTGACACAAGGATTGACCCAGTTGCGCCTGTCCGCGATTGCCGGTGGTGCGGTCAACACGGATACCGGCGTTGGCACCGGCTTTGCCGCGTTGCGCCTCGAGCCGCGGCCGTGGAAGTTTTTCGATGTCGGCGTCAGTTATCGCACCGCACCGACGAGTCGCGACACACTGCCCGAAGAAGATGATTTTCCGATCAACATCGATCTGGTCATTGGCTGGCGCTACATTCCTAATGATGTGCATCAGGTCTATCATCTGCATGTCGCCGGTGGTTTGATCGAAAGCCAGATCGGTGCCTATATCCACGCCCCGGTGTGGAAGGATTACCTGACCGTGACGGCGTTGGTGCGGGCTAAAGACAACGGCAAAGACCCGCTCGATCGCGAATACGAAGAAGGCGATGCCATGGTGCGCTCGTGGATCGAATACAAACCCTTTAAGCGCTGGGGCATTTATGTCATCGCGGGCGTCGACGACATCCTCGACAACCCGGCACCGTGGGTCGGCATCAAGGGCCAGCTCTACGACGACGACTTCCGCAACCTGATCGGAGTGGCGTCGTTCGGTCGGTAGGGTCTTCAGGTTTCGGGTTTCGGGTTTCGGGGGCTCGCGCAATGCCCTGAGCGGGTTTCGAGGCCAATGTCTACGCGGTGCACCGAAGCAGGAGGCGCACCACGCAAACGGACCCGAAACCCGAAACTGCCAAGGGGACATTGCGCGAGTCCCTGAGACCCGAAACCCGAAACCCGCCAAAGGCATTGCGCAAACCCCCGAAACCCGAAACTCGAAACCCGAAACCATATCCACCCATGCATTTCGCCGCCGTCTTTCTGGTCGCCTTCGCGGGAGTCTGCTGCATGTGGTCGGCGTGGCGCTGGTGGCGCTTGGCCGGGCAGCCGCATGGTGAAGCCGCGCGGCCGGTGTGGTTGTACTCCGGTGTGGTAGCGCTGACGCTTGGTTTGGTGATGAGTCTGGCTGATGGCACCCATCCGGCGTTTACGCATGGTGTCATTGGCATTTGGGCTTGTCTGGGTTCCCTGGTGTTTTTGCGTCGCTATCTGACCGCCCCCAGCCGCAAACTCCTGCTGCTGCCCGCTGGCGGCATGGCGATCTTGTTGGCCATGGCTGGTTTAGCACCGCCAGCGGACGCGAGCACGGCCAGCGGACCACTCTTATTCCTGCACATCGTATTCATGACCTTGGCGCTGACCGCACATCTGGTATCTGCCGGTTCGGGCCTGCTCTACCTGTTGGCCGTACGTTCGCTCAAGGAGGGCGCCGTGCGTGCGCTGCGTATGCCGGCGCTGCCGAATCTGGATCGCCTATGCGAACATGCGTTGGTGGTCGCCACCGGCCTGCTGCTTGGTGGCTTGGCGACGGGTGGCGTAGCCATGCGTGCGTCTGAGACGTTTCGGCTCAGCCATCCGGCCTCGGTGTTGGCGCTCATCGATATGGCGGTGTTGGTGATCGCCTTGGCTTTGCGCACCACGGGTCATCTCGGTCGGCGCAGCATGGCCTTGACCGCGCTGGTCACTGCCGTGCTGCTAGGACTTGCCACGGCCAGCTTCATCGCGCTGCGGCATGGTTGAGCCCGTCGTCCATCTGCTCGGCCTGGATCATCACCGGACGCCGATCGCGATCCGCGAATGCCTCGCGGCTACGGGCGATCGCGCGCGTGACCTGCTGGTGGCGTGCCTGCGCCAACCCGGTGTTGACGAAGCCGTGGTGCTGTCGACCTGTAACCGTTTCGAGGTGGTGGTTGGCGGCCACGCCGAGCGCGATCATCTGGTGACCCTGCTCGCGGAACATAGCGGCGTGCCGGTTGCTGATCTCAATCAGCATCTCTATTGGCACAGCGGTCGCGCAGCCGTACGCCATTGTTTCCGTGTCGTTGCTAGCTTGGAGAGTCTGGTTTTGGGCGAATACCAGATCGTCCATCAAGTGAAGTCGGCCTATGAGCACGCGCGTGCCGAGGGTGCCACCGGGGCGGCACTGAATCCGTTATTTCAGCGTGCTCTCGCCGTGGGCAAGGACGTGCGTGCGCAAACCGCCATCGGCAAGCACAAGCTCAGCGTGGCCTCGGTCGCGGTCGATCTCGCGGCGCGCATTCTTGGTGATCTGTCGCAAGCGCGGTTGCTGGTGCTCGGCGCCGGTGAGATTGCCGAGCTGGCAGTCACCGCCGGCGTGCATCGTCTGACGATCTGTAATCGCAGCGAAGACCGGGCGCTCGCGCTCGCAAACAATGTCAACGCCACAGTCACATCGTGGGATCAACGCGGCGCAGCCCTGGCTGACCACGATATTGTCGTCACCAGCACCGCTGCCCCCGGCTGCGTGGTCGACGAAGAGATGGTGCGCGCCGCCATGCGTCGTCGCCGCGAACCGCTGATGCTGCTCGACTTGGCGGTGCCGCGCGATGTGGAAGAACGCGTGGGTCGCCTCGAAGATGTCTATCTCTACAATGTCGATCATCTCGAAGCGGTGGTTGAGGCGAACCGCGATCGTCGCCTGGATGAATCTGCTGGGGCCAGCGCCTTGGTTGATGCCCAGGCCGATGCCTTCTGCCGTACCCAAGATGGCTCACGTGCGGCTCTGTTGGGCCAAGTGTCGATGTGGTTTAACGATGTCGTGGCGGCGGAATCCGCGCGCCTAAAGACTCGCTTACCCAGCGCCGACGCCGACGAACTCCGCTACGGTCTGGAGCGGGTCGGTAACAAGCTGGCACACCGCCTGTTGCACTGGCTCAAGGAAAACCCCGACGACCCCCAGGTTGAACGCGTGGTCCGCGAGCTGCTCGGTCTGGACGCGGGTTCTGACGCCGATCGCTGATCCGGCGTTCACGCCATTGCACCGTGCGGCTTGGGGCCAAACATGCGGCCATGACCCAGTCGCGCCTGCCTCGCCTGCTCAAGCTCTCCGGTGAAGCCCTCAAGGGCAGCTCGGATGGGGTCCTCGATCCGGTCGAGGTCGAACGCGTCTGTGGCGAGGTCCTGACCGGGGTCACAGCGGGGCAGCCGACCGCACTGGTGGTCGGCGGCGGCAACATTTTCCGGGGGGGGGAATTCCGCCGCGGCAACGACCCGACGCGCGGCGATTACCTCGGCATGTTGGCGACGCTGTTTAACGCCTTGGCGCTCAAGGATTGCCTGGAGCGTCTCGGCGGCAAAGCCGAAGTGGTAGCTCCGCAGGCGTTTGCCAATGTGGCCAAGGCTTACGATCGCGCACAGGTCATGGCGTGGCTGGCGGCTGGCGTGGTGGTGATCTTCGGTGGTGGTACCGGCCATCCCTTCTTCACTACCGATACCGCTGCAGCCCTGCGCGCTGCTGAGATTGGTGCGACCGAACTGCTCAAAGCGAGCAAGATCGATGGCATCTATACCGCCGATCCGGCCAAGGACCCCACGGCCACCCGCCTGGAATCGTTGACCTTCGACCAGGCGGTCGAGGGCCGATACGGCGTCATGGACGCCGCCGCGTTTGCGATCTGCCGCGAGAACCGCATTCCGATCCGGGTCTTCGACATGACCGAGCCTGGGGCGATCATCGCCGCCCTCGGCCCGAAGCCGCCGGGAACCCGCGTGGGTGGATGAGTTCCCCGTACGGCCGCTGGTAAAGGCCGTGCCCGTCGACTAGTTGCCCTGCCCGTATCCGTGGCCATCCTGGGCACTCCCACCGGAGGACCGACCATGAGCTACGACGATCTGATCACTGATGCCCGCGCCAAACTCGACAAGGCTTTGGGCGCGCTCGACCACGATTTCCGTCGCTTGCGTACCAGCCGCGCCAATCCGCAGATGATCGAGCATGTCCAGGTTGAGGCCTATGGCAGCCGCATGCCGATCACCCAGTGTGCGGCGATCACGGTGCCGGAGCCGAGCCAGTTGCTGATCAAGCCGTGGGATAAATCGCTGCTCAAAGAAATCGAGAAGGCCATTGTCGCCTCTGATCTCGGTCTGGCACCGCAGAACGACGGCAGCGCCATCCGCCTGCAACT
This sequence comes from uncultured candidatus Brocadiaceae bacterium, assembly GCA_964415495.1. Classification (GTDB taxonomy): domain Bacteria; phylum Planctomycetota; class UBA11346; order UBA11346; family UBA11346; genus CAYQAQ01. The sequence continues at coordinate 9,651 of CAYQAQ010000012.1, forward strand.
GCCGCCGATGAGCAGCGAACGTCGCAAGCAGCTCGCCGGTGAAGCCAAAGAGTTCGGCGAAAAACACAAGGTGGCGATGCGCAATACCCGCCGCGATGCGATCAAGGCCATCGAAACCCGCGGCAAAGAGCAGAAGCTGCCGGAGGACGCGACCAAGAAGGCCACCGAACAGATCAGCGAGATGCTCAAGCAGATGGAAACGAAGTTGGACGCTGAAGTGAAGGCGAAGCAGGAAGATATTCTGAAGTTTTGAGCGAGCGGTCTGTGCGCCGATAGGTGTGCTGATGGAGAACCTTTATGCCAAAGGCCGTTTAATCGAATGTCCCTGCTGCTACTCCCTCGCCACTCGCTACTCGCCCCTCGCCACTCAGGAAGTCTCCACCTCCGACACGAACTTCGGATCGATGGCTTTGGCGGCATTGCGCGCCTGATCATGCAAGCGACGCAAGGTGTCGATGATGGCGGTCTCTAAGCGGACGCGGTCGATGCGTTGCGGGTCCTGATCGTGCAAGGTCTCGGCGAGATGGCGCAGAGCGCGATCGGCGAGGCGCTTGACGGCAGGCTTGCGTGCGATGGCGCGTTCAGCGGCGTCGAGGTCATCTTCGCGCACGGCTTCGACCGCATCACTGACCGTCGCGCCGACTTCGCGGCCCAGGACGCGCAGGTTGGTCAAGGTGACGTCGCTCACCGTAATCTGATGCTCTTGCAGATCGCGAATGCGCTCGACCAATTCACGGGAGGCCATCGCCCCCGACATCTCCAAGGCACGTGCGGCGCGGACCAAACGGTGGAAGCGCACACTTTCGTCCACGGTGAAATCTTCTCGGCGCAACCGACCGAGGTAGTGGAGGATTTCAGCTCCGAGATCAGTGATTTCAATGCGCGTGCGTTCGACGCGATCGAGACGGCTGGCATCACTGGCATCGACCGCAGCGGAAATCTCGATTAAGCTACGCCGAATGAGGTCACCCAAACGGCCGAGTTCACGATGGAGGGCGTCGAAGGCGAGCGGCGGAATGCCGAGCAAACCCGGATCCAGATGCCACGGACGCACGCCACCGCGTTTGGGGCGTTCGGGCGTCAGATAGACCGCGAGACGAGCCAGTTGGGTGGTAAAGGGGAGGAACAGCAGCGTATTGATGACATTAAAGCAGGTGTGGGCATTCGCCAATTGCCGCGCCGTGGTGCCTTCCTCGCCAGCTAACCAGGTGGCGATGGCAGCAAGCACCCCGATCAGCGGCAGCCACAAAATCACGCCAATGACATTGAAGGTGACGTGGACCACGGCTACGCGCATAGCGGCGATCGGCTTGCCAATCGCAGCGATGACCGCGGTCAGACACGTGCCGATATTGGCCCCCAGAATCAAGGCGATACCCGCTGCTAACGGCAATACGCCGGCAGCTGCCAGAGCGATGGCAATACCGGTGGTGGCAGCAGAAGATTGTACCAGGGCGGTGAATATGGCCCCGGCCAGCGCACCGAGCAGAGGGTTCTCCATATGGCCGAGCAAATCCAAAAACGGAGCGTAGCTGCGCAGAGGATTCATGGCTTGACCCATCAGCGCCATGCCATGGAAAACCATGCCAAAACCCAAGATCAATTCTCCGCTATGGCGCAAGCGATCCCCACGGCTGATCGCTCGCAGGACAAAGCCAATGCCAATCGCAGCCAGTGCCGCTGCGCCAAGATCGAAAGCGACCAACTGCGCCGTGACCGTGCTGCCGATATTTGCCCCGAGGATCACCGCTACCGAGCGAGTCAGATCCAGCACCCCAGCCGACACGAAACCGACCAACAGCACGGTGGTCACGGTTGACGAATTGACCGCTGCCGTCACCACCGCACCGGAGAGAGCGCCGCTGAAGCGATTGGCGGTCATTTTCCCGAGCACGACGCGCAGCCCGCCGCCAGCCAGCTTCTTCATCGCGTGCGTGAGCTGGTCGAGTCCGAGCAGAAACAGCGCTAAGCCGCCGATCAAGGTCACCGTGACCAAGAACCACGAAATATCAGGGTCGTCCATGGGCCTGATCCTGAACGTGAGCCGGAAAATGCTAGTTCAGGCCTCATCAACCAACATTCTCGGTGCCATGGACATCGAAGAACTCGCCCGCAGCGCCGAACGTTTCGCCAGCCCGTACCGGGTGACCTCCGGCAAAGGCTTTCGCCTAGCCAAGGTCGACCCGGACGGCCTGCGTCGGTTGGGCGGCCGCAGTAAAGCGGAAGCCAAAGTGGCGGTGCGTGAGGGTGTTGAAGCCCTGAGTGTCATGCAGGAGATGTTATATGCCCAGAACCGCTGGGCGGTCTTGGCGATGTTTCAAGCCATGGATGGTGCCGGCAAGGACGGCGCTATCAAACACGTGATGAGCGGCATCAATCCGCAGGGCTGCCATGTCAGTGCGTTCAAAGCGCCCTCATCGGATGAACTTGATCATGATTTCTTGTGGCGATGCATGCGGCAGATGCCCGCGCGCGGGCGCATCGGCATTTTCAATCGCTCCTATTACGAAGAGGTACTGATCGTCCGCGTCCATCAGAAGATCCTTGATGGTCAGCGCCTGCCCAAGGAGCTGGTCACCAAGCGCATCTGGAAGGAACGTTTTGAGGACATCCGTGCTTATGAACGCTACCTCGCGCGCAACGGCGTGGCTGTGGTGAAATTTTTTCTACATCTGTCACGCGATGAACAGAAGCGACGTTTCCTGGCTCGCCTTGATGATCCCGAGCGCCATTGGAAATTCTCGGCCAACGATATCGCCGAGCGCCAGCATTGGGATGCGTACATGGAAGCCTACGAAGAAGCGATCCGCGCTACCGCTACCCCAGAGGCACCGTGGTACGTGATCCCCGCCGACCACAAATGGTTCGCGCGCATGATAGTGGCCGGAGCCATGGTCCAACGGCTGCATGCGCTCGATCTGAAATTTCCGCAGGTTGAGGCTGCGGCGAAAACACGCATGAATGAGGCGCGGGAACTGCTGATGCGCAAAGGGGGGTGAGCGTTTTCGTTCATCGTCCTGCGCCCTCGAGATTGCGGTTTTCAGGTTTACCGGTGTGAGTGGCGGCATCGCCCTTGGCGGATGAGCGGTGTCACCCCTACCATTCGCCCGGTGATGCGGAGCGATTGACGAGCGACGATGAACGAGAGACGAGCGTCGATAGAAGATAGAAGATAGACGATGGACGATGGACGAGCCCCGATAGACGTCAGCCGATAACGGACACAACGCAGCTCACCCCAGCCCCTTGCTCGTCGTAATCAATCCATCGATCGCCTTGCGCACAAAGGCGCTCGCGAAGATCCCGCCCAGCAGCTCCGTGAGTGCGGTCTCATCACCGGCTTCGCGCACGGCATCGCCCTCCCACAACCCTTTGGCGCCGATGACACGCACGGGATAAGGGGCGGTGACCGCGTGCTCGCAGGTGAACAGGCAGAGCACGAAATCGTTCAGGAGCGGAGCGCGGATGAGGAATTCGGTGGTCTGTACACCCTGATGGCTGTTGACCAGGACCTTGACCTCGGCGGCGAGCAGCCCATCGAGGCGGCGATTGAACAGCTGTGCCTGCTCGCGCAGGATCTTGGTCGGCGCATTGGTGGTCGGGGTGAGGCTGAGATCGCCCCAGAGATTCGGCGTGGCTGGGCTCATGATGGTGTGAGCCTATGCGCGGTAGATCATGATCCATCACTGATCGTTGCGCGGCGTTGCTGATGCGGCAGGTGAGCGATCCCGCAGCCCGCACGCGCACATCAAGCCCGGCAATGCCAGGGCCCCACCGCAGCCTGCAATCCAACCGCTGGTGGCGGTCGCCGTCGTCGCCGCATGATTGCGATCGGCGCTGGCATTATGCTCATCGGTTTTTAATCGCCGTTGCTCCAGGACCTGCTGCGCCAATGGGGTGACACCCAATCGACAACGGACTTGGTTGCAGCCGGAGCCAATATCATCGCCGTGGCCGCAGTGGCTAATGGTGTCAGCCGCTTGTTCTGAGGTGTGCCAGTCGAGCAAGATGTTATCGAAACGGCGATCTTCGATTTCGGCCAAGAACACCAGCGGGTCTGAGTACGTGGTGACCGAAAAGCTACGCTCCATCAAGGTCTCGCGCATCAAGTCGAGCAGGTCTTGTTTGTCGTCGACGATCACGATGGAGCGGTCCGCAGAGTTCCTCATGACGATGGGCTGGAGCAGGCGCGCACCTGCGGGCAGTCCATTGGAAAGGGGCAAGGTGATGGTCACGGCGGTGCCGGAACCGGGCGTGCTGGCGATGGTGATGTTACCGCCGGCCTGTTCCATCAGAGACGAACACAACGCTAAACCGAGACCGGTGCCCTCGACTTCGACCGGGTAGGTTCCCGCCGGATCGTGCGCGCCTTTGCGCGAAAAGAACGGCTCACTGACGCGCGGCAGGTCCTCCGGTGCAATGCCGATACCTTATCGGCTACCTGAACGATGACCTGATTGTCGTCGATCCGAGCGGCGACGGTGAGATGCGGCCGGGTGGTTTGCCACAGGGCGTGGATGCTGTTGGTGACCACATTTGAGAGCACCTGATGGAGATCATTGGCATGCACCCGGACGGGGATCGGGTGGTCTGGCAGGCGGTGATGGTCGCTGACGGGGGCGTTGTGCGACCCAGCTGTTTGAGGCTGTCGAGAATCCGCTGCCATTGAATGAACTGATCGTCATCGAGCGGCAGCATGCCGGTCAGACGTTCGATACCACCGAGGATCACGCCATTGAGATTGCTGTCCTCATTGGCGCGATCGAACTGAGGCTGATCCGACGCCTACGGCGCGCACGCGATCCAGGACCGTGAATCCGTCCATCTCTGGCATACTGAGATCGAGCAGGATCAGACAGCGCTCGGGCAAGGTACCGCTGCGAATGGCATCCAACAGGGCTTCACCCGCCGGCAGGTGCACGATGCGGATGTCGTGCGGCGCCCCGGGCGGCGGTCGAACGCAGCATCATGGCATCTTGGTCATCATCATCGACCAGGATCAACGTGGCTTCGGTAGAGTCGGCGATCATGTGGATCCCGCGGCTGAGGTGAGGGAGAGGGTCAGGGTAAATTGCGCGCCGGCATCGGCAGCAGGCGCGGCGCGGATGGTGCCGCCGTGGACTTCCACGATGCGTCGGCACATGGCGATGCCGATGCCGGTGCCATCCTGGCCGATGCTGCGATGGAGCCGGACGAAGGGCTCGAACATGCGACTGATTTGTGATGCCTGGAAGCCGCGGCCATTGTCGCGGATGACGAGGGTCGCCATGGTGGCATCACAGGTGGCGGTTATGGTGATCCGGAGTTGGCGCTCAGGATCACGGTATTTGCGGGCGTTGACCAGCGGATTCTGCCATAGCTGAGCAATGACATCAATGTCCGACCACGTGATAGCGGAGCCAGTCGCTCACCGACACGAAGCGACCGGCGAGCGGCACACCTCATCACTCGCTCCTCGCCACTCATCTCTCACCTCTCCGTCAACCGTCGCACCCGTGCCTTCAGGCCGACGTTCTCTTCCTTGAGCTGGCGTTCGGCCTCGCGCGCTTTGGCCAGGGCCGCGCGTTCGCCATCGATCTCCTGATCTTTCTTGGCGCGCAGATTGGCGATTTCCTTCTGCTTGGATGCGACGGTGGTTTGCGCTTCTTCCACTTCGCCTTTGCGGTCGGCGAGTTCGCTTTCCACGTCGCGGAGGCGATTGCGGAGTTGTTCGCGCTCAGCCTCGGCTTGCTTGAGCGTCTTGCGCAGATCGCCGGCTTGCGCGGTGGCGCCGCTGAGGTCGCCATGCACCTGCCGGTACTGCTTGAGCTGCTCGTGCGCCTGGGCGAGATCCTTGGTCAGCACTTCGATCTTGGCTTGCAGCGAGGCGCTGTCGGCCTGCTGGCTGGCGAGTTCTTCCAGCTCATGGGTCTTGTCGATGATGATCTGATCGCGTTCGGCGAGACGGGCCGCGAGCTCGTCACGGCTCTTCGCCATACGCGCTTCCGTCGACGCCAGTTTCTCGCACAGGTCGGACAGATTCGTTTCGCTGGATTCCAGCCGGCGGCGCGTCGCATCGAGTTGCTTCTGCAGTTCGGCATTGGCTTCGACCGCCGAGCCACTGGAGGCAGAACCACGGGCGTGGAAGTCGTCAAGCTCGGCCTGGGCATGCAGTAGTTGATCGTCGAGTTCGCTCGCGCGGATATTGGCGGCGGCGATGGCCGCATTGGCATCCGCTAAAGCTGCAGCCAGACGTTCTCGTTCGGCGGCAGCATCGGTCACGCTGGTCTCGAGACGATCCCGTTCCGCCGTCGCGCGATCCAGATCGGCCTGCATATCGGTCATCTCTTCGATATGGCGTTCGCGCGCGCTGATCACCTGCGCTTGGGTTTCCGCCTGGGCGATGGCGAGGTTGGTGACGATCTCGCGCACGGTCGGCATGAAGCCGGCAGCGGTGGCGACGCGGCGTTCGGCAGACAAGCGATCGAAACCGTCCAGCAGACGGCCGGCTTCGACGGCGGAATCGGGGTCGACGTCGGCCGCCGCAGCCTTGGCCACCAGCAGCACATCCCGTCCGAGTTCGCTGGCGGCATTGCTGACCGCACGTTCGTCAGCGCGGGCTTCATCGGCTTCGCGCGTACGTTCCGAGACTTCGGCGCGGATGCGCTCGAGTTCCTGGCGGGTGCGATCGTACTCGCTGCTGAGCTCGGCAAAGCGCGCGTTGAGGCGATCCTGTTCCTGCGTTTGATTGCGACTGCGATCGGCAACGGCGCGCACGGCCGCAACCGCGCTCTGGACCGTTGCCGGATCGGTGAGTTGTTCGGGGTCTTCGGCTGCTTCGGCCAAAGCTGCAGCAGCGCCGGAATCATCGATCTCAGCCAAGGCGCGCGCCAGTTCGGCGGCGGCGACTTTGGCAGCCGTCGCTCGGCGACCCAATTCGACAATTTCGGCTTGGCTGTGCGCCAGGTCCTGCTCACGGCTGACTGCGGTGCTCTGGGTTCGGCTAAGGTCGTTCCGTAGGCGATCTGCTTCAGCACTGAGCGCCTGGTGCTGTTCACGCGCGGCTGCGAGTTCACCGGCGATGGCAACGAGCTGCTCACGCACCCCTTGCACGAATTCACTGCCGGCCGCAGCCGCATGTTCGGGCGTGCGATGAACACGCGCACCGAGACGACTGGCGGCCTTGGCCAACGCCGAGCCCGGGGGGGCGACGATGGCGGCGACGTCGTGGTCGTCCCATTGCGTCAAGGCACCGAGGGCCTCAGACAATTGTGCTTGCGCAGCAGTGGCGCTGTCGGCGGTAGCCTTGGTTTCTTCCAGTTCACTGGTGAGGGCTTGTGCGTGGATGACCAGCTTGCGGTGCTCCACCAGCTCAGCGTCCTGGGCTTCGACGCGTTGACGCACGTCATCCAGTTCGGCCTGGGCGCTGGCCAGCTGTCCACGTGCGCCTGAGAGCTGTTCGACCGTCGTCGCCAGTTGAGCCGCCTGCGCTTTCACATCGCTGCGCGTCGATTCGAGTTCGACCTGGCTGCGCTTGAGCGACGATTCCTTGTCGGCCAACGTTTTGCGGGCAGTGGTGAGTTCATCGTCGAGCGTGCGCGTGCGTTCACCAAAGGTGACCGCTTGACGCTGTGCTTCGGTGAGGTCCGCGGCAATGGCTTTGCGGCGATCGGTCAACGCGGCGGCAGCCTTGTGGCCGGCTTCGGCCAAGCGCTGACTGAGATCGTCGCTGACGAGGACGCCCGTTTCGCCTTCGGCCGGCAGTTCCGACAACGCGAGTTCGAGGTCGACGCGCGCCTCTTCGACGCCTTCCAGTTGACCGAGATCTGGCGCCGTCGCCAGTTCCGCGCACGCCAAATCGGAGAGCGTTTCGGCGAGGCGACGGTTGGCAGCATCGACCTGGGCCAAGTGCGCACGATTGCCGGCCAGTTCCTGGCGCAGGCTTTCTTCGGCTGTGCGTAGATCGCGCAGCTTCTCATCGCGCGCTGCGACTTGCGACTGCATGGCGTGGATCATTTCCTTGGCGGTGGCAGCGGTTTCGACCGCATCGCTGGCCTGGCCCTGCAGATCCTGCTCCAACTCTGCGATGCGGGCCTGAGCAGAGGTGATTTCGTCGGCCAGCGCTTTGGCGCGTTGGGTGGCGGTGGTAAGCGCCTGTTTGCGTTCGCTTTCCGCTTCGGCCTGTTCGCTGTGGCGCAGCGACATCGTACCGATCAAACCTTGTGCCGCCTTGGCGATGCGTTCGGTCGATTGGTCGCTCAGCGCGATGCCAGCTTCGCCGGGCATTTCGCTGAGGGCGTGTTCAAGGGCTTCGCGCGCCGGAGCGAGATGCTCGTCGTCTTCAGCCAAGCGGGTCAGACCCGACATGGTGTCGCCAAGCAGCCGCGTGGTGGTATCGAAACTGGCGGCGCGGGCGCGCAGATTCGTCAGTTCCTGCTGGGCGGCGGTGGCTTCACTGCGCAGCGCGGCCAATTCGGCCGCGCGGCTGTCGAGCTGCGCGCGCAGCTGCTGGATAATTTCCTTGGCGCTGGCGGCGGTTTCGCTGGCTTCGTTGCGTTCTTCTTCCGCCTGGGCCTGCATGGCGGCGAGTTCCTCGCGAACCGTGGCCACTGCTTGATCTTTTTCGGCGACTTCAGCGGTGAGGCGTTGGATCTCTTTTTCCAGACCCTGCGAGCGCGCGATGGTGCGCGTGTGGACTTCCGCGTTGTTCGCCTGAAGTGCTGCCAATTCACTGGCCAACTGTTCTTTGCGTTTGATCAACTGGGCGACGGCGACCTTGGAATGCGCGTTGAGATCGCTGACCGTAGCGTCGGCATCATCGATGGTGACCGCAAGGTCGGCCGCTGTGTCGGCCAGCGCGGCATCGCCCTGGGCGGCAGTGATGAGCTGTTGTGACAATTCGCGTTCGCTGCGCAGCAATTCATCGGCGCGCGTGCTGGCGGCGTTGAGTTGTTTGGCGAGGGCATCAACGCGGTCATGCAGCGCGCGGTTTTCGCTGTCGATGCGTTGGTTGTCGAGCTTGGCCTTGAGGGCCTTCTCGCGGTATTTGGTCGAATCCTTGCGCAGTACTTCGAGCACGCCACGCGTCGCTTCGGCAATGGCAGCGGCTTCGCCGGCCGCCAGGGCCTTATCGAGCGTGTTCACGCGCGTCTGGCCAACGCTGAAGCTGCCGGTGGCTTCGACGCCTTCGGCACCTTCATCAGGGAAGGTGGCGCGACCGAGATCGCGGACTTGTGCGGCCAGATTGAGCTGACTCTGTTGAGCGGCGGCGAGAGCGCCCTCCACGCGTTCCGCGCGTCCGCTGACTTCGGCGCGCGCCTTTTCGGCGTCAGCCAAGGCCTTTGCTTGCGTAGCGAGGGCACGATCGCGTTGTGCCAGCTCTTCCTGCACGGTGTCCAGGCCAGCCTGGGTGGCGCGCAGTAGGTCGCCGCTGTCGACTGCGGCGTGGTCCTGATCCAGGCGGGCGATCAGGCGGTCGAGGTCAACCACGCGGGTCTGCAATTCGGAAGAACCTTCCCCGCGCGCTTTTTTACCGGCGGCCACGGATTCGCCGAGGTCGCGCACGCGCGTGGCGACAGTGGCTTGTAGCACCTTGAGGGCGGGATCTTCGCGGTGTGCCGCGTGCTCACCGATCTGGGCGAGCATGGCGCGGGC
>CAYQAQ010000013.1:0-786 GCA_964415495.1 uncultured candidatus Brocadiaceae bacterium
GCCATCTTCGCCATTGGTGCCGTGCACGCTCGATGTGGCGCGGCTGCGTCCCGGCACCCTGGTGTTCAACATCGTGCACGGCACCTATGGCGAAGATGGCACCATGCAGGCCGAATTGGATGCGCACGGATTTCGCTATGTCGGTTCCGATGCGGCGACCAGTCGGCTGTGCATGGATAAGGCTGCGACCAAAACGCGTTTGCAGCAGCATGCCATCCGTGTGCCGTGGGGCGTGAAAGTTGACCTCGGTGTGCCGTTCAATCCGCGTGACCTGAAGTTGCCGCACGGTGCCGGCTATGTGCTCAAGCCCGCCGACGATGGCAGCTCGGTCGGGTTGCGCGTCGTCGCCAATCCGTCTTTCATTTTGCCTGCGGTCGAAGAACTGCTGCGCGAACTGGGGCCACGTCCGTATCTGATTGAAGAGCGTCTACCCGGACCCGAGTACACCGTGGCGGTGATCGATGATGGCAGCGGCCCGCAGGCGCTGCCGCCGATCGCGATTCGTCCCGACGGCGTCTTCGATTATCACGCCAAATATCAAGCGGCGTCCACTATCGAAGAAGCCGAGACCGATGCCACGATTGCGGCACAGTTGGCGGCCCTCGGTATCGCCGCGTACACCGCCTGCGGCTGCCGCGATGTCGGTCGCGTCGACATCATGGCGACCGCCGATGGCGATTACGCCGTGCTCGAAGTGAACACCTTACCCGGTATGACCGAACGCAGCTTGTTGCCAAAAGCAGCAGCGGCGGCCGGCTCGAAAGACTCCAGCTCCAGTCGTTTGGT
>CAYQAQ010000013.1:796-6844 GCA_964415495.1 uncultured candidatus Brocadiaceae bacterium
TATGACCAACTGACCGCGCGGCTCGTCCAGCGAGCGGCGCACAGGGAGATCTGACCATGGATACGATGCGCAGTGCAACGCCTGATCCTGAAGGCCTGTTGGCCGCTGCGGCGAAGCGCCGTAAGCGCCAGTCGAGCGAGCCGGTGATGGCGGACACGTTGGGTGTGCCTGGTGCCAAGCCAGGGAAGGCGGCGGCTAAAGCGGCACCGAAAGTCGCGCCGAAAGCCGCTGTTAAGCCCAAGCCCGCGCGCGCGAAGCGCGCGGTCCTGACCGATGATGCGGTGCCCGGTGCGCCCGAACGCGTCGGCGGTCCGGGTATCATCACGCGCGGCGTGCACGCCGGCCTGCGCAGCGTCGAAGGCTCGGTGTCCTTGGGTCGGCGTCTCGGCATGTGGGGCGGTGCAGCCTGCGCCGCTGGTCTGGCCTTGGTGGTGCTGGCTGGTTTCGCGGCGCGTCAGGCACCCGATCCGGCTCCGGTGCGCGGCATGCGCATCGTCTACCTGGATGGTCCGCGTCTGGCGGATCGTGATCTCTTCGGCCTGATTCGGCGCTACCCGGCCTTGGAGGCCTTACGCGGCGGCAACGATGGCGAACTCGCCAGCTTCTCGACCTGGCTCGGCGAACAGCCGGCGATCAGCACCGTCGAACGGCTGCGCTATGTCCACGTGCCGACGGGCGAACGCCGCGTCATCGAGGTCACCCTCGGTCTGCGCACGCCGGAACTGCCCGTCGTCCTGGCCACCGGCAGTCGGGCGTGGCTCGACGGCGAGGGGGTCCTGCTGCCCGGCATCCTGCAGCCGCTTGATGATCGGCCGCGTCCGGTGGTGCGCGGCCTCGAAGCAGCGGACCTGGAGCGTGTCCACGAAGCCCTGTGGCTGTGGCGCGAACTGCGCGCGCGTCTGGAACCCGGTCTGATCAGCGACATCCATCTTGACGCCGAACTCGATCTGCGCGGACAGCGCGGTATCGTCCTGGCCACTCGCCAAGGCAGTCGCCTGCTGTGGGGTCTGCCCAGCGACAAGCGCTATGGCGTCGATCGCGCGCGCAAGGTCGATGACTTGCTGCACACGATCCGCTGCCAGGGTGATCTGTCGCGCATCGCGACCATCAACGTGCGCTACCAGAAACCGTTCTTCACCCTGCGCTGATTCTACTACAGCCGACCCCTTTCGCTGGCGGGGGGAGTCGATACGACCACACGTCGTGGACATCAGTTCCGAACACCTGCTGGTGATCGTGCTGATCGCGGCAGGTCGGGTCTCGGCGACCGTGGCGTGGCTACATCCGGTTCAGGGTGAGCGCGTCGTGGCGCACCGGGCCATCGACTGCCAGTGGTCAGACCTCAGTGAACGCGGCCGCCGCCAAGTGGTGGCGGAAGTCGTGCGCATGGCCAGTGAATCGGCCGGCGTCGAACCCTTGAGTGCGTCGATTGCGATGAGCGATCCATCGATCGCCTCGCAATTGGTCACCGGCTTCGCCGATCTGGGTGAAGAGTTGGTGCTGACACATGCCGAGCGCCAGCAGGCCCTGCATCGCGCCAGTCATCGTGCCACGACCTTGGATCGTGAGATTCTTCATACGGTGCCGGTGCGCTGGACGGTGCGCGGTCGCGGCGGTGAGCGCGAAGTCGTCGACCCGGTTGGCGAGCGTGGCAGTCGTCTGACCGGCCACATGCTGTTGGTGACAGCGCGCCAGGGCTATCGCGAAGAATTGTCATCGTATCTCGATACCTGCACCTTGCATCTGGATCATGTGATCGCGCCGCCATTGGCCTTGTGGCATGGCATCGCCAGCAAGCTCAAGCGCAGCGGCAGTTCGGTGGTCATCGACTGCGGCGCGCGCCACACGGCGTTGATCGTCGCTCGCCGTGGCCGGCTGCTGCATCTGCATACCCATGCTTTCGGTGGCGATGATCTGACGGCGCGCATCGCCGAGGGTCTGGCGCTACCCCTCGATCAGGCCGAGACGCTCAAGCGGGATTTGGACTGCTCAGTCGAAGGCCTGAGCGGCGATGCCGACGGTCAGCAATACTTGTGGCGCGAAGTGCAAGAGAAGCATCGACTGTTGGCCCCGGCGGCGCGCATCTGCAATGCCCAACTGCGTGATTTCTTCGGTGCCTGTGCCCGCGACCTGCGCGACCAGGAGCTGATCGGCCAGAGCGGGCAGATTCACCTGGTCGGTCGCGGCAGTACCCTGGGTGGTCTGCCAGCGCTGGTGCGCGAGGCGTTCAGCCTGCCCGTGACCCTGGGCACCGGGGCCAAGGATCGCGAGCCCAGCGCCGAGCTGACCGACCTGATGGTCTCTGGGGTGGTGCGTTTGGCCTCCGAAGAGCGCCGGCGTGAACTCGGGCGCGCCCCCTTGACCGGGCGGATTTCACGCGCGTGGCGGTGGTTTACCCGGCCCCTGGAGTAGACCCCGGTCGGCGTCCCTTGGTTGGCCCATCAAGGGGCTGGCTCGGTGCTGGACGACCGCCGGCCGGGCCCCATCCTGGTCGATCCATGGCAGTCGAATTCTACCTCGTTTCGGCTGCTCGCCGCGCCCACCGGCTGCGCGAAGGTCGCTCCTATACCTTCGGTCGCGAAGTCGGCTGCGACATCCACGTGCCCGATGCCCTGGTCTCGCGCAAGCATGCCGAGGTCCGCTGGGTTGATGAATCGTGGCACGTGGTCGATCTCGAAAGCCGCAACGGCGTGATGCTCAACAACGTCCGCATCACCCGCACCTGCAAACTGGAAGACAGCGATCAGATCGCCATCGGTGGTCAGATCTTCCGCTTCCACGTGCTGCCTTCCGGGGCCGACCCCGTCAGCTTGTCGGAGCAAGCGCCGCAGATCTCAACCGCCGAGACCATGGGTCCCGGTTTTAATCTCGCCGACCTCGCCACCCAAGGCGCAGCCTTCACTGGTCAGCTCACCGATGGCCTGTTCGAAATGCTGCAGTACCTGCTGCAGACGCGCAAGACCGGCCGGCTCGATCTCATCGGACTCGGCTCAATGGGCTCGGTATGGGTGGCGCAGGGCACGCCCTGCCATGCGTCCTACGGGACCTTGAGCGGCATGGATGCTTTGGTCGATCTGGTGCAGAATCCGCCCGCCCGCTTTGCCTTCCACGCTGACCAGACTCCTGACACCACCAGCCTCGAAGGTTCGGCCAACGGCATCTTGATGGAAGTCGCGCGCATGGTCGACGAGGCCAAACGATCCTCGTGACGATGTCTACGCCCGCTGCTGATACCCTCTCTTTACCGCCTTTGCTCGATGTCACCGTCGAAGCAATCGGCATTGGTTCGCCGTTGGTCGACCAGATCCTGCGCGTCGACGATGCGTTTCTCAGCGAACACGTGCCGGGCCACAAGGGCGGCATGGAGTTCATGGATGCCGAGCACATTCAAGAGCTCATCCGGCGCAGCGGTCGCATGCCGCATCAGGCACCGGGTGGTTCTGCCGCCAACATCACGGTGGGTCTCGCTCGCCTGGGGGTTGGCGCTGCCTTCGTCGGCTCGACCGGCTTGGATGAATTGGGCGGTTTTTACGCGCAGTCCTTGGTCGACAGCCGCGTGCAACCGCGCCTGATTGATCATCGCCTGCTGCCGACCGGTCAGGTGCTGGCCTTGGTCACGCCCGACGGCGAGCGCACCATGCGCACGTGTCTGGGTGCCGCGGCAGCGCTTGATCCCGAGAGCCTCGCACCGGCCACCTTTGCAGGTGCCCGCTTGGTCGTGGTCGAAGGCTATTCGCTGTTCAATCATGAATTGGCGCGCGCCATCGTGCGCCACGCCAAGGCGGCTGGCTGTCAGATCGCGCTGGATCTGGCGGCGTACGAAGTCGTACAGGCGAACCGCGAGGTGATCGCTGAACTGCTGGAGATCGGCATCGACGTCGTCTTCGCCAATCAAGACGAAGCCCGCGTGTGGCATCATGACGGTGAAGAAGCAGCGCTGGCCGATCTTGCGTCCAAGGCCACGGTCGCCGTGGTCAAGCTTGGCAAGGCTGGTGTGCTCGTCGCGTCGGGCAGTGAACGCGTGCAGGTCGCCGGCACGCCGGTCGAACGCCCGGTCGACACCATCGGCGCGGGTGATTGCTTCGCCTCTGGTTTTCTCGCGGCGTGGCTGCGTGGCTGCAGTCTTGAGGTGTGCGGCCGTATGGGCTGCGCTTGCGGCTCAGCCATCGTGCAGGTCGAAGGTGCACAGTTGCCGGCAGCGCAATGGTTCAACTTACGCGGACGCCTCGACGCATGGGCGTGAGCCTCATCGTGCTGGTGGGAGCGCTGGTATTCCTCGGCATCGTGGTGGCGGGGGTGGTTATGTTGGTGGTGGGCTGCAGCGGTTCGCGATCGGCATCGCATCCACTGTCGGTCCCCACGACCACCACGGCAGCCATGACCACTCCAGTGCCTCATAAACCATCGACGGCACCGTCACCGTTGGTTCCACCGCGCCGTGCCGACGATGACCACACGCCGCACACCGGGCTGCCCTTACGCGATCCAGGACCATGACCAAACCGCCCCGCCATCCGCTCGCTCGTCCTTCTGGGGTACCCCCGCGTGCCCAACCCGCTGCGGTGCCGGCCAAGCCGGTGGCGAAACCGCCGGGTTCCGGCTCAGCGAAAGCTGCCGGCGCAGCCAAGCTGCCCATGACGTCTCGTCCGGATGAAAAGCCGCATCTGACCTTGGCGCAGCTGGTCAAGATCCGCGGCCACGCCCTGACCGGCGGTCAGGCCAAGCATCGCGTGCGCGATGGCGGCATTCTGGTCGACGGCAGCGAAGAACTCCGCCCCGGGCGCAAATTATTTGGCGGTGAAACCGTGGTCATCGATGGAGAAGCCATTCGCGTCGAATTGAGCGACGACTGAGCGACGACTGAGCTGACGAAAAGGCAGGTGCATGAGGGGCGACAATACTGCACTGGACCCCGGCGATGCTGCACCGCAGCGGGTTTATTGCATCGATGGCAAAGCCTTCGCGACGCTGGAGGAACTCTACGAGATCGTCAGCAACACCCTGATTCCGGGCGCGGATTGGGGCCGCAACCTCGATGCCTTCAGTGATATTAAGCGCGGCGGATTCGGTACTCCCTCGGGCGGATTCATCCTGCGTTGGCTCAACTCAAGGGTTTCGCAACAGCGCCTGGGCTATCCCGAAACCATCCGCCAGCTGACGATCCGTCGCCAGCGGTGTCACCCCTCGCATCACTTGTTCATCGACGATGAGGTGGTCGCGGCCGAAGCAGGAGTCGGCGCAACGGTCTTCGATTGGCTGGTGGAGATCATCCGGGTCCATGGTCCGGGCGGCTCCGAGTCCGAGGATGGCGTCGAGCTGATCCTCGAGTAATCATACCGGTCCGGTCAAAATCCCGAAGGTCCAGCTGCGTTTGAAGCTCGCGGCTTCGAAGGTGGCGACGGCAGCGGTGTTATCGGCCAATACCTCTAAGCCTATTTCGCGATGGCCGAGATTGGCTTCGAAGGTCAACAGACCATTCAGAAGCGCACGGCCGGTGCCGTGCTGGCGTAAATCCGGGCGCACCGCAATGAGCTTCAGCCACGACCGACGTTGAGCCGATTGCACGGCAGCGGCCCCGACAATAATGCCGTCGACCACGGCGACGTAGTGGCGATAGCCCTCTTTCTCACGTTCGGCGAGATTGGGTAGGCAGTGGCCGCTTTCAGGAAAGGCCCCGGCCAGAATTGCAGCGACAGCGGCGTGATCGCGCTTGGTGGTGGGGCGGATGCCCTTGGGGATCTGCGGCGTGCGATGCAGCGAGCGTTCGTAGCAGTGGCTGTCTTTCCACGCGGTCAGGCCAAGACCCAGCATGGTGGTGCGCAGTTCGCGATTGCGGCTGTCGATGAGCGCCCGCATCGATGTAAACCCGCCATCGCGCAGGGCTCCGCGCACTTCGCGCACCAACAATGTGCTGACTTGCGCCAATTCGCTGCTGACCGCGGCAACCGGCCCCCACAGCGTCGCCTGTTCTTCGCTATACGAACAGATGACAAGGGTGCCGGCGACCCGGTTGCCATCCAGCAGAACGATGGTGCCGAGGCTGTTGGC
>CAYQAQ010000013.1:6854-11344 GCA_964415495.1 uncultured candidatus Brocadiaceae bacterium
CGCGTGGCGTCGGCCTGGACCGGCAGCTTGCAGCAGCTGCAGCACCGGTCCCACCAGATCCGGACGCAGATCAAGATCGACCAGGGTGGGCATGGCCTAGAGCCTACGATGCTCAGGCCACGGGCATAGATCCTCGATTAGTTGAGCTTGCACACCGCTGCAGGCAGGCCGGTCAGGCGAAGACGCGATAATCGATCTCGTCAAAGATGTTGTCGCGCCAGCGGATGCGCTCGACCAAATCGGCGTCGAGGCGGTCGCTCATCACCGCATCGTACAGGCCGGTGAAGCGGTTGATGTGGTCTTTGGTGCGGCGCACGGCGTAGGGAACGGTGGTGCCCGTGGTCAGAATGAAGGCCCAGTCCGAGGATTGCGCCAGCAGCAGTTCGCGCGCCATCTGATCGAGCGTGGCTTTACGCAGCCCAGTGGCGGCGGGATGACGGCGGGCGACCTCGATCATGCGCTCTTCGGCGGCATGCAGGTGGCGATAGACCCAGTCGTTGCCTGGATTCAGCCAGACACCATTGTAGCCAGCGTCGCCCCAGCTCGAGGCTGCCGGGGTGAGGATCTGCGCGACCGGATTGGCGGCGAGGTATTCACTACCGGTGACGGCGCGGATCGGATGGCCGAGGCTGTGCAGGCAGCGAAAGATGCTGTCGATGAATTGCGGGCCTTCGAACCACCAGTGGCCGAACAATTCGGCGTCATAGGGTGCGGTGATCAGCGGTGGACGCCCGAGCAGGCCGCCGAGATGCTGGCACTGCGCAATGCGCTTGGCGCAAAAATCACCGGCGTGATCCATCGCGCGCTGATGAGCGGCGGCGGGATCGTAGGCTTCCTTCTGGTGCAGACCGACCTTGCCGGTGATGCGATGATACTTCAGACCGAGGTTGCGCCGGACGCCGTCGGGATGCAGGAATCCGCGGATATAGTCGTAGCCCCCGTCATAGCCCAGATCACGGTAGAATTCGCGATACAGGCCATCGCCCGGATAGCCGGCTTCAGCCGACCACACGCTGCGACTGGTTTCGACATCGCGTCCGAAAGCGGCAACGCCCGCTGGCGTGTACACGTGGTGATAGACGCCCAGGCGAGGGCGCGGCGAACCGAAATAGATGCCGTGGGTGTCGACGAAGAAATAGCGAATGCCGACGTCACTCAGCAATTCTTCGACTCCCGGCACATAGCCGCATTCGGCCAGCCAGATGCCGCGCGGATCAGCTCCGAAATGCTTGCGATGATTGACTGCTGCGACGCGAATCTGCGCCCGCCGCGCCTGTGGCGTCAGCATCAGCGGCAAGAAACCGTGCGTCGCGGTACAGGTGATCGGCTCGAGGACACCCGCATCACGCAGCTGGCGCACCCAGCGCAGAATATTGCCACCGAAGCGGTCGAATTGCTGCAAACAGAAGCGGAAGTGGTCGCGGTACATCACTGCAGCGGCAGCGAATGGTGTATGCGCCTTGGCCCCGACTTCTTGTTCGGCCAATTCCAACAGGCGCGCGGTGTGGTGGCGATAGCGCTCTTGCAGGAGGGGGTCCGCCAGCATTTCGCACAGCGGCGGCGTCCAGGTCATGGTCAGCCGCGCTGGAATGCCGTCCTCCGCCAGCTTCTCCATGCGATGCAGGATCGGGATGTAGGTCTCGGTGATCGCTTCGAAGAGCCAGCCCTCTTCGAGGAATACAGCCTCTTCTGGATGCCGGATGTACGGCAAATGGGCATGGAGAACAAAGAGGAGGTGGCCGACCGTCATGGTGTGTCTCAGGACCTAGGATCTAGGGCCCACAGCGCTTCAGCGCTGCGGCAACACATGCGATGACAGCGAAGATGGTGCGCGTTGCAGCAGGCCGCTAAAGAGTGCCTGCTGGTCAACCTGCGACAGATTCCACGCCACGACCCGACGGGCGAGTTCGGCACTGGACAGACCGGCCGAGCTGCCGCCGGCACCGGGCAGTCCAGCACGATCAAGCAGCTCATGGAAGGTTTCGTCAATGGCCATCCACGCTTCGTCGGTGCGCGAGCTCGGCGCGGCAGCGGGCGTGCGAATGCGGTTGGAGACCGCCAAGGTGTGCAACTGGCCGTTGTGGTCGCGCAATGCGAGCTCGGCAACGTACTCAGCCTCCGGTGCAACCGTCAGGTAATAATTACCGCCGACGAGATCGACCTCGCGGATTTCACGACCGTGCGGAGTTTCGACTGCGAGCACGATCCAGCCGGCACCGCCGGCCGCACTCCGCACGCGCTCCAAAGTGGCGGGGGTGACTTCCCAATACGCGAACACATGCCAAGGATCTTGCGCCATCAACACCAAACGGTCGCGGCCGTAGGTGTCCGGAATCGGCAAGCCGGGTTCGGGTCCCCGTTCCACCGGCGCTGCCGGCGCAGCGGGGGCGGTCGTGCTCGAGCCCTGGCCCAAGGACTGCAGCACTGGCGCGGCACCAGCCGGCGGTTGCAGTGCGCCTGTTGGCGACGTGGTGCTCAAAGCCTTGGTCAGCGATTCGACCAGATCGGCTTTCTTCGCCTTGCTCGCGCCGGCTATGCGGTGGGCGGTGGCCAATTCGCGCAGTTGAGTAACGGTCAATGCGTTGAGTGCGGCGCGGTCCATCACGGATCCCTCCCGGCGAATAGGCGGATATGATCGGTCAACAGGCGATGCCGTTTGGCATTGATATCGATACGGTCGAGCAGCCAAAGAATGCCGTCGAGCGGCAGGTCCTGGGCCAAGGCCCAATTGATGACGTCAAGATTCTCGCCGCCCTCGGCCAGAATTGACGCGACTTGTTCGAGCAGATGGCGGGCCACGTGGTGTTCCACGCTCTCGCGTAGCAGCAGGCCGAAATCGCGCTCGTCGAAGGCGCCCCAGCAGCGCCAGCCATAGAGATGCTCCATCAACTTGGAACGGGTCCAACCTTTCCAGAAGCGTTCGATCCAATCTTCGGCGGCGCTGTGGCCGAGGTCATAGCCAGCCTTCTGGCTTTCGATCCATTTGTGCCGATCGATGGCCGATAAAGCGTGCGCCGTCAGCGAATGCACGACGAGCCCATCGGCGTGCACGCGATCACATTCCAACACCCCTTCGGGCAGGTCGGTGGCGCTCACCGGCATGCGAGGGCGGCGTCCAGCCGCGTCCTGATTGCCGGTTTCCGTGGTCACGTCGGAAGCTCAATCTTTTGATTCTTACCGATGAGGACGACACCATCTTCGGTCACTTGGAAACGCTTACGGTCCTGCTCGGGATCGAAGCCGATGCGATCACCCGGTGGGATGCGCACGTGCTTGTCGACGATGCAGCGCCGCAGGCGGGCGCCGCGGCCTACCTCGACATCTTCGGTCAGCACGCAGGCGTTGACCTCGGCGTAGCTGTTGATGCGGCAACTCGCACCGATGATCGAATCGACTACCGTGGCACCGGAGACGATAGAACCGTAACAGACGATCGATTGCAGCGCCTGGCCGACGCGGCCTTCGGCGTTGTGCACGAACTTGGCCGGTGGCAGATCCTGCGGCTGACTGCGGATCGGCCACAGTCGATTGTAGAGGTCGAGCATGGGTTCGACCGCGCGCAGATCCATGTTCGCTTCGTAATAGGCGTCCAGCGTACCGACATCGCGCCAGTAGCTGTCATTGGCGGGATTGCTCGAACCCGGGATACGGTTGCGCGTGTAGTCGTACGCATACAGGCGCTGGCCTTCGGCGAGCATCTTGGGCAGCACGTTCTTGCCGAAGTCGTGGATCGAATGGTCGTCGAGGGCATCTTCATTGAGATTGCGCACCAGGACGCTGCGGGTGAACAGATAGTTGCCCATCGAGACCAAGGCTAGGTCGGGGCGGCCCGGGATCGGCGTTGGGTTCTTCGGCTTTTCCTGGAAACCGGTAATGCGCCACTGGTCATCGACCTGAATGACGCCGAACTGCGTGGCTTCGGCAATCGGTACCGGGATCGCCGCCACGGTGCCGTCGGCTTCGTTAACCTTGTGGTCGGCGATCATTTGATCGACGGCCATCTTGAAGATATGGTCGCCCCCAAAGACGGCGACGTATTCGGGATCTTGATCGCGGATCAGATTGAGATTTTGGAACACCGCGTCTGCGGTCCCCTTGTACCAATGTTCACCCGTGCGCTGCTGCGCGGGCACCGGGATGATGAAATGATGCGGCAAGATGCTGTTGAAGTTCCAGGTCGCTTGCAGGTGTTCGGTCAAACTCTGGCTCTTGAACTGCGTCAGCACATAAATGCCGTAAATGCCCGAGTTGACCAAGTTGGACAACACGAAATCGATGATGCGATATTTGCCGCCGAAGGGCACGGCCGGCTTGCTGCGCGCCTCGGTAAGCGGCTCCAGGCGCGTGCCTTTGCCACCAGCCATCACGAAAGCGATCACGTTACTGCGCATGAGGTATCCTGAGGTCCTGCAGGGATGGGCCGCGACTGTATGATACGAGGTGCAATGGGCCAAGTGGCAAGCTTGTCAGGCCCTCCGCTGGACGCGGCG
>CAYQAQ010000013.1:11354-14028 GCA_964415495.1 uncultured candidatus Brocadiaceae bacterium
GTCGGTATGGACCCGGTTCGGCTGATCTATTCGACCTGTCCGGACCTGGATACTGCGCGCCGGATCGCGCGGGTATTGGTGGAGGAATCGCTGGTCGCATGCGCCAATTATTGGCCTGGCATGGAATCCTGCTACCGCTGGGAGGGAGCCATCGAAACGGCGTCCGAGGCCGTTCTCCTGGTGAAAACAGCGACGGATCGGGTATCCGTAGTGGTCGATCGCCTGGTGGCGTTGCATCCCTATGCGCTTCCGGCTGTGGTGGTGCTGCCCATCGACGGCGGGCATGGTCCTTACCTCGACTGGATTCGCGCTGGCACGCCATCGGTTCGGTGAAGACATGGCGAACGCGGCTTGGGATAGTGAACGGGTCATTTTCGATGGCGACACCTGGTTGCAGGCGCTGTTGGACGCCATGGATGGTGCTCGGATCCGCATCACGCTGGAAGCGTACATCTTGGAAGTCGATGCCACCGGCGATGTCGTCATCGACCACCTGCGCCGAGCCGCCGAACGCGGCGTCGAGGTCCGTCTCATCGTTGATGGTGCCGGTTCGCCGGGCTTCGTCTGGCAGCGTGCGGGTGAGCTCTATCGCTCAGCCGTCGCGGTCCGTGTCTACCATCCGCTGCCGGATCAGGTGCTGTCGCCCGCCTTCCGCCATGGGTCCCGCGTGCTCAACCTGCTCCGGTTGTTGCCGCAGATCAATCGGCGCGACCACCGCAAGATCTGCATCATCGACGATCGCCTGGCCTTTGTCGGCAGTTTCAATATCGCCGACTTCACCCGGCCTTCACAACGCGGTGACCAGCATTGGCGTGAAGCCGGGGCCCAGGTCACCGGCCCGGCAGTGGCGGAACTGGTCACCGCCTTCGCTCATACCTGGGAGCGCTCGTGGACGTTCCATCGTCGGGGTCTGCACGGTCGGCGGCTGTGGCCGCGCCGCATCGATCGCCAACCGGCGTCCGGATTGGTCCGGCTCAACCATCGCCTGCGTCTGCGTCATCGCCATTGGCAGGAGCTGATACGCCGCATCCATGGTGCCCAGAAGCGCATCTGGATCGCCGCGGCGTATTTCGTCCCTGCTCGTCGCTTGATCAAGGCGCTGGCGCATGCCGCCCAACGCGGCGTCGAGGTCCGCTTGCTGATGTCGCGCCGTAGCGATATCACCTTCATGCCTTGGGTGGCGGAAACCTACTGGCGTCGACTGGTGCCATCCGGGGTGCAGGTGCATTTGTTCGAGCCCGCCATGCTGCACGCGAAGGTCGTCCTGATTGACGGTTGGATCAGTGTCGGCTCCACCAACCTCAACATGCGCAGCCTGCTGCACGATCTCGAGGCTGATGTGGTCTTGCGCACCCGCGCCTCGATCACCGCGATCGAAGGTGCATTCATCGAGGGCTTTGCCAAATCGAGCCAAGCCAGCGATGATGATCCCCCGGTTTCGTGGTACCGTCGCGTTCTGACGTGGTGCGTGCTGTGGCTGCGACGGTATATCTGAGCACGGCTATGCGTATATTGACCTACAACGTGCATAAAGGCTTTTCAGCCGGGAATCGTCGTTTCGAACTCGCGCGCATGCGCGAAGCGATCCGTACCAGCGGTGCCGATGTGGTTTTTCTGCAGGAGATCCAAGGCGAGCACCGCCACCATGCCGAGCGTCGCGCCGATTGGATCAACGAAGCGCATTTTGAATATCTCGCCGATAGTGTGTGGTCGCACCACGCCTATGGCCGCAATGCCGTCTACGACCACGGTCACCATGGCAACGCGATCCTGTGCGCCTGGCCCTTGCAGCATTGCGACAATATCAACCTCACTATCCAGCCGTTAGAGCAACGCGGCCTGCTCCATGCCGTCATTCAACCCGATGGGTGGCAGGGCCCCGTGCATCTGCTGTGCACGCATCTCGATCTGAGTGGGTTTACCCGTGGCGAACAGATTTCGCGCATCGCGGCACGTATTGCCGCGGCGGTGCCGGCCGATGAGCCGCTGATTCTCGCTGGTGATTTCAACGACTGGCGTTCGCAAGCGCATCGGCGTCTGATCCGTGAATTGGGTCTCATTGAAGCCCATACCGCCGTGAATGGTCGACCTGCGCGCACCTTCCCGAGTTGGTGCCCGATGCTGCGCTTGGATCGCGTGTATCTGCGTGGCCTGCAGCCGACCGCGGCTCAGCGCCTCATCGGTGGTCGCTGGTCCGGCTTGTCGGATCACTGCGCGCTGCTGGTGGATATTGCTGCTGAACCAATGCCATCCTGAGGCGTTCACCGCCTCCATGCGTGTGTTGCTCGTCCGGCTTGCCGCCAGCGCCTCTGCTGCCGAGCTGCCCATCACCGAGGTCGATCTGCACCCCGATGGGGCCTTCATCACCAGCGCCGGTCTGCTGCCAGCGGATGACACGACCATCAGCGGATGACGACGCGACCATCTTTGCCGCACCGGCGATTCCGTGGGATATCGCCGAACGCGATCAGACCGCGACGCGCCGCCGCGAAGGCAGCGTCACCACCATCCATCATCTGGGGCAGACCACGCGTACGGTGGCCTATTACGCGCTCATGCCGGTCAGCAGCAGTAATGATATCACCATAGAACGCGATGCGCAGATGTCCGCGGGGGCGGTGGAGGTGGCGCCTGGCATCCTGCGCTGGCACCTCGCATTATCCCCGGGCTCCCG
>CAYQAQ010000013.1:14038-18900 GCA_964415495.1 uncultured candidatus Brocadiaceae bacterium
CCGGCAGGAGGTGTCCTGCGGTTGGGTGCTCCAGGCCAGCGGTGGCCTACGGTTCTAAACCGTTCGCTCGCTGGCGAAGTCCAGTTCAGTTCACCCGAGCTTTTCCGCCCATTCGGTTGCTTCGAAGCCGACCAAGCCGCCCTTGCGCGTTAGGGCGAAGGGCCGCTTGACCAAGTTGCCATTACTATTGAGCAGCTTGAATGCCTCTTCCGGCGTCATCGTCGGCAGCTTGTCCTTGAGCTTCAGGGTGCGGTAATCGCTGCCCGACCGGTTGAACAGCTTGCCAATGTCCCCGCCCAGGGAGGTCAGCATGGCCTGCAATTCGCGCTGGGACGGCGGCTGATCACGGATCGCCACCGTCTTGAAAGGGATGCGACGGGCCTCCAACCACTTGGTTGCCTTGCGGCAGGTATCGCACTTGTCGTAGACATAGACGGTAAGCATTGGCGCAGGATAACGCCCCCGGACGCCGTGGCTACGGGTGCGCTGCGGACCAGGCAAGGACCATCCGAACCCATGGACGTCGCATATGGCGTTGATTCACTTCCCTGCTATGCTGACCCTTCATCCGCTCTTCACCGACCATGGCGTGCTCCAGCGCGACACCCCGATCCCGGTCTGGGGGCAGGCAACGCCGACGGCCGCAGTGACCGTTTCGCTGGCGGAACACACGGTCACGGTCACGGCGGATGCACAGGGTCACTTCCTTGCCCAGGTCCCACCGCTGCCGGCGGGCGGACCGCATACCCTGCGCGTCAGCGAGGCAACTGGCACGATCACCATCGACGACCTGCTCATCGGTGAGGTCTGGATCGGTTCCGGTCAGTCGAACATGGAGTGGTCGGTTGCGTTCGGTGGTTTCCCGGCCGCGGAAATCACGGCGGACGACGAGCCGCACCTACGCCTCTTCACCGTGCCCAAGCTGGTGGCGGCTGCACCGGTGGCAGCGCCAGCTGGCCACTGGCAACGCTGCGACGCTGCGCACCGTCCGGCGTTTTCAGCGGTGGCCTATGCGTTCGGTCGCGAACTGCAGCGCCGCCTCGGTGTGCCGGTCGGCCTTATTGCAACGTCGTGGGGCGGGACCATGGCCGAAGCGTGGACGCCGATTGCGGACCTGGCCGCGCATCCGGATTTGGTGCCGATTCTCACACGCTGGGATGCTTTGCCGAAAGCCGAACCGAACACGCCGGAATATCAGCGCTTATTGGCCGAGTGGCAGGCCATCGCCTTCCACGCCGATCCCGGCAATGTCGGGGCCACCCAGGGGTGGCAGCAGGTCGAAACAGATCTGAGCGCGTGGCAGCCGATGGCCTTGCCGTGCTATTGGGAACAACATGGTTTGAACATTGATGGAGCGGTGTGGTTCCGGCGCACGGTGACGATTCCAGCCTCATGGCAGGGCCACGATCTGGTGCTCGAACTCGGACCCATCGACGATTTCGACACCACTTATGTCAACGGCGAGGAGGTCGGTGCGACTGGTCGCGAGGTCGCCAATGCGCATCAAGTGCCGCGACGTTATGTGGTACCCGGACGCTTGATCACCAGCCCCAGTGTCACCATTGCGGTGCGCGTCTTCGACCACTTCGGCAATGGCGGCATCTGCGGCCTGCCAGCGCACATGCGGCTGTGCGGACCGGATGCTGGCAACCCGGTTCCGCTGGCCGGAGACTGGCTCCATCGCGTCGAACTCGCGTTACCGCCCAAGGCGAATCTGCCTGCCCAGCCGCCGAGTGCTCTCGATGCCAAGCGACCGGGCGGCCTGTTCAACGGCATGATCGCGCCCTTGCTGCCCTACGCCGTACGCGGTGTGGTGTGGTATCAGGGCGAATCCAATGCTGATCGCGGTGAACAATACGTGCCGCTCATGCAGACCTTGATTGCAGCGTGGCGGCGGGAGTTTGGTCGTGACCTTGCTTTCCATCTGGTCCAGTTGTGCGCGTACATGCCGCGCCTCGCCGACCCCGGTGACAGCCATTGGGCGGAATTGCGCGCGGCGCAGGCGACCATTGCTGACACCGTTCCGGGTTGCGGCATCGCCATCACCATCGACAGCGGCGACACCAGCGACATCCATCCGCGCAACAAAGGTCTCGTCGGTCAGCGGTTGGCGCGCTTGGCCTTGCGCAGTCAGTACGATTGTCACGACATCGTCGACGAGGGCCCCGTGGCCACCGCGTGGACAGTCATCGCTGCCGATATGCAGGTGACCTTCCGCGTGAGTGGTGGCTTGGTCGCCTTCGGCGGTGGCCCCGTGCTCGGCTTTGCCCTCGCTGGCGCTGATCGTCGCTGGCACAACGCCACCGGAATCATTCATGGAGACACCGTGGTGGTCAGCAGTCCCGCGGTCGCGGAACCCGTCGCTCTACGCTACGCCTGGGCCAGCAACCCCGATGCTACTTTGAGCGATGTGAACGGTCTTCCCGCACGCCCGTTCCGCACCGACGACTGGCCGCTGCTCAGCCGCGGTCAGCGCTGAACGCGCTGTTTTATTCGACGAACGTCATCGGCTTGCCCGCCGGCGCACCGATGGCTTCGTCATCACGCATGACCAGAGCGCCACGGATGATGGTCATGATTGGCCAACCGGTGACGCGCATGCCGTCATAAGGTGACCAGCCGCTGACGCAGACGATGCGGTCGTTGCGGATGTCGCGCTGCGCCTTGAGGTCGACGATGGTCAGGTCGGCGTCATAGCCGACCGCGATGCGGCCTTTGCGCGCGATGCCCAGCGCCCGCTGCGGTCCAGCTGAGGTCAATTCGACGAAGCGCTCCAAGGACAGTCGTCCGGCCGCGACGTGATCGAGCATCACCGGCACCAGAGTCTGTACGCCAGGCATGCCGGCGGGCGACTGCGGATAGGGCTGGGATTTCTCCGCCAGCGTGTGCGGCGCGTGATCAGTGGCGAGCACATCGACGGTGCCGTCGTTGACGGCGCGCCACAGCGCGGCGCGATGGTGAGCGTCGCGGACGGGCGGATTCTGCTGCGCCAAGGTGCCGAGGCGCTCATAACATTCGGGTGCGGCCAAGGTCAGGTGGTTGACCAGCACTTCGACCGTGGCGACATCTTTGTGATCAGCGAGGAACGCCATCTCGTCGCCGCTGGTGATGTGCAGTACGTGCACACGCCGATTGGCGCGGCGCGCGGCGATGATCAGGCGCTGGGTCGCGAGCAAGGCGGTGCCGACATCACGCCACACCGGATGGAGCGTCGGATCCGGACGGTCGACCAAGCTGCGGCGTTCCCGCAGGCGCATTTCGTCTTCGGCATGCACGGCGACGCGGCGACGGCCCGAGCGCAGGACCCGCATCAGCGTCTCGTCGTCTTCGACCAACAGCGAGCCGGTCGAAGAACCCATGAAGATTTTCACCCCCGCGGAACCCGGCAGCGATTCCCAGGCCCCGAGCTGTTCCGCGTTTTCACCGGTAGCACCAAGGTAGAACGCATGATCGCAGCGCATCCGTCCCGCCGCACGCGCCAGCTTGTCGGCCAAGGCCGCCGGCGAATCGGTATTCGGCTTGGTGTTGGGCATTTCGCACACCGCCGTCACGCCGCCGAGCACCGCGCCGAGTGCGCCGTGGGCGAGATCTTCCTTGTGTTCGAGCCCCGGCTCGCGCATATGCACTTGGCTGTCGATGACGCCCGGCAGCACGGTCAACCCGCTGACGTCGAGGCGTTCTCGCGTGGTCGCCTCACGCAGATTGCCGAAGGCCGCGAAGCGACCGTTGCGAATGCCGATGTCGGTGGCGACGCGCGCCCCCAACGTGGCTGGACAGCACACCGTGCCGCCATGGATCACCAGATCAAAAGGGGCGTCAGTCATCGTCGAGTCTCAGAGTGGGGCGGTGATCGAGGGGATTGGCGATAGGCTTGGCGACGGGCAAAGACGCCGAGCTGCTGCGCGAGGGCGGGGGCTCTTGCGCATCGGAACGCGGGGCCAAGGCCGAGGCATCGGGTGCAACCTCAGCGGTCGGCACGGAGGCATCATCGAGTACCAACGACAATTCCGCCGAATCGCCAGCCTCAACGGCATGCGCGCCGGTTTCTTCGTCATTGGGCAGCAAGCGATGCAGATTGCGTTGTAGACTGCGGCCGAGATCGCTCACGCGCGAATAGCGTCGGGCGGCATCAACCTGCATGCATTTGAGAATGGTCTTCGCCGTGATTTCGCTGGTGTCCGCTGCGAGGTTGCGCACATCCGGCCGTGCCCCGCCGCGATGTTGTGCCAGCTGGCGATCCCGGGGACCCTGGAACGGCGTCTCGCCTGCGAGCAGCCAATACGTCAAACAGCCGACGCTGTAGATATCGCTGGCCGGCAGCAGGCGCGGCGTCGGCGTGAGCATTTCCGGCGCGGCCCACGCATGCAGCAGCAGGTCGCCCGGAGTGAGCCCTTTGCGTACCGACTGCAGCGTGCGCCCGAAGGTCAGACCATAATCATTGACGTGAGCACGGTGCTCTTCGTCGAGTAGCACGTTGCCCGGATGCAGCAAACCGTGCAACGCGCCGAGCTGTTCCAACTCCGCCAGCGCCTTGGTCATCTGCCGTGCGGCCACCAATGCGCGCGCTTCCAGCATCGGGCCCTTCATTTCCATGCGCTGCTGCAAGTCGCGGCCAGGAATGTAATCCTGCACCAGCACGGCGCGGCCATCGGCGGCGGCGAAGGCGGCGCGATAGGGCACCAGATAGGTGACTTCGGCATCGATGAGCGACCTGAGATCACGCACCAGCAATTCGACGCCCGGACCCGGCGCAACGCGGTGCGGATGGATCAGTTTGATGGCGCACAAGCGGCCATCGGGTCCCGCGCCGAGCCAGGTCACGCCCAAGCGACCTTGTCCCAGACACGCGTGGCGAACATACG
>CAYQAQ010000014.1:0-18322 GCA_964415495.1 uncultured candidatus Brocadiaceae bacterium
ATGCGTTCGCCGTTTCGACGGCAGCAGCATCCGCTGAGCGCCACCGGCGATGCCACCACATCCACTGCTCGGGATGCCGGCGAACCAGGGCTTCAAAATAGCTCGTGACCCATACCGTCAATTGTCCGGCATCCGCCTCGCGATCCTTGGTGCGAACACCGACGCGACGCGGTCCCCAATGCACCACCCAGCGAGGGCCGCGGCGATAGCAGAACACCGGCTGCATCGCGCAGCCGCTCAATCGCGCGAGCTGGGCCGGCCCGGTCGGCGTCGCCGCTGGCGAACCGAACCACGGCACCGGCATCATCGCCAGGCGCCGCACATCTTGATCGGCGAGTGCGGCCAGCAGGCGGCCTTGACGTAGCGCGCGCAAGGCCGGCAGCACGCCTTCGTCTTGATAAATGATCAGGCTGTCTGGCGTCCCCTGGCGCACCGCGAGCACCAACGCATCCAGGTCCGGATGGCGCATGCGTTTGCCGATCAAGGCCACCGGCGTGATCGCGCCGGTGATGCGCGCGAGGAGTTCCCAGTTGCCAAAATGGCCGCTGAAGATCACCGTGCCTTCGCCGCGCCGACTGGCGCGCAAGGTGGCGCGCAGATGGTTAGCGCCTTCCACCATAATGCCGCGGCATTGCTGGCGCGCCTGGCGGTGAAACGTTGCTAACGACCACAACGCCATGCGGCCGGCATGGCGAAACACCTTGCGCGCGGTGGCGGTGACCCACGCGGCGTCGCGCTCTGGCCACGCGCGACGCAGATGGGTGCGCGCCAAGCGCGGATCACGGGCCGGCAGACCGCCGACGAACCAGCCGATGGTTCCGCCCAGCCACCACGCGAAATCTGCTGGCAGCACCCGACCCGCGCGCAGGGCGAGACGCGCCAAACCTCCGACGACGCTCATGGCTTGGTGGCACAGATGCAGGGCGATTGCCCGCACCGTTGGCAGACGCCGGGATATTTCGCTGCGGTCACCGCGGCCAGATCGATGCCAGCCAGATGCGCCAGCGACGTCAACCATGCCTGCACGTCGGCGAACTCTCCCGCCAGATCATGACGGTCGGGTTCGCGCAGCGCTTCGGCGAGCTCGCCGACTTCCTCGATGAAATACATGTAGGTGCCGGGGATGCCGCGCTCGGCATCCTTGGGCCCGAAGGTGCGGCCGATGTGCGCTTGAAAGGCGCGCAGGTCGAAGGGTTCGTCAGGCATGCGCGCGCAGTCTCGCCGCCATTGCTGCCAGCTCGCCGTCGCCATAGGCGGTGCCCTTGGGGTGCACCAGCGTCCCATCCTGCGGCCAGCGTGGGATCACATGCACATGGGCGTGCGCAATCGCCTGATTGGCCTCGGGTCCATCATTGACCAACACGTTCACCGCCGGACAGCCGGTGCCGCCTTTGACGGCCGCAATCAAACGGGTGAGCGCCGGCCCCACCGCCGCCACCACGTCGCTCGGCAGATCGGCGAGGTAGGTCGCCTCGTGCCGCGGCACCAACAG
This sequence comes from uncultured candidatus Brocadiaceae bacterium, assembly GCA_964415495.1. Classification (GTDB taxonomy): domain Bacteria; phylum Planctomycetota; class UBA11346; order UBA11346; family UBA11346; genus CAYQAQ01. The sequence continues at coordinate 1,493 of CAYQAQ010000014.1, forward strand.
GCAATGCCCCGGATTTGCTGGGCTGATGTCGAGAAAGGCCACGAACAGCGCATCCTGGAACACGAATGCGGCCGGAATCTCGCCAGCAATGAGACGGGTGAAGAGCGAAGGCATCGCTCTATCATTGCCCCTGTTCGGAGGTCCGGAAGTCCGGAAGTCTCCTGGGCGCGGTTCTCACGGGAAAACCAGATGTGCCGTATGTAAATTCACCAATCGTAAGCGCCGCACCACCGCCATGAAACGAGACTTTCGGACTCCCGGACTTCCGGACGGTGGCAATGGAGCCTTCAAGACTTCCGGACTTCCGGACCTCCGGACTGAGGCAATGATGCCACCCATGGACGCCAAACCCTTTCTGCGCGAGCTGCATGCCGAGGTCGCCAGTCATGCGGGGGTCGGTCACAGCCTGCTCGGCCGCATGAAGATCGATCCGCGTGCGCGCGCCGACTTCAAGATTTTCTCGGGCCAGCACTATCCGTTGGTCGGGACTTTCACTCGCTATCTCGAACTGCTGCTGCTGACGGCGCCTTCCAGCGATGCGAAAGTGTGGTTGGCCAAAGTGTTGGTCGATGAATACGGCGAACGTAGCGACGACTTGGATCACGCCGCGCACTACCGCATCTTCATGCGTGCCGCGGGCTGGCGCGACGAAGAGATGGAGCACATCCGCCTGCACCCAGCCGTCACCGGCTTCATCGCGGACCACCTGCGGCTGTGCACCGAACAGCCGTTCTTGGTCGGCTTGGGTGCCGTCGGTCCGGGGCACGAATGGGCGATCCCGACCATGTTCCACGAAATCATTCACGGCCTGCGCGCTGCTGGTTTCACGGACGATGAGATCGGTTATTTCACGCTGCATACCGAACAGGACATCGACCACGCCGCGTGGTTGGAAGAAGCGCTGGAGCGATACGCCATCACGGAGATCGCGCAGGCGCAGATCCGTCAGGGGTGTCTCGCGAGCTTAGCCGCGCGTGAGCGTTTGTGGTGGGGCATCACCGATAAGATTAACGCCGGTCGCATGCAGGCGCGTCTGCCGTGGGCGACGACCAGCACCTCCGATGCGGTCGAATTGACGGTGGCGGAATTCCGCAGCGGCGTGCATTTCAGCATGCAGATTCCAGCGGGAGAGCGGGCGGCGGCGGATTCGTGAAGATTGAGTTTTCGCCCTCGACGCTCGTCTTTCGTCGATAGTCTCTCGACGCTCGTCGAATCGCTGCGAGATTCCGTTTTGACGGCTTCCTTATGCTGGGTTTCAACCCCTTTGGGGGATGAGTCACATCACGCCACGCACCCGCACAGTGATGCGGAGCGATGAGACGAAAGACGAGAGACTATCGACGAGAGACGAGCGACGGGTTTGGGCGAAAACCCCTCTGATTCGCCATGGCATTGGACGAGCGACGGATTTGGGCGAATCCTTGAGCCTCAGAAATACACATCCACCCGCGCCGACCACACCGTCTCCTGCCAATCCCACCCGCCGCGCCGGGCGATGCTGCCGCCGATGGCGCTATCGCGCGTGGTCCACAATCGGAGTTCTGCGCCGATATCCCAGCGCGTGGTGCGATCCCCGGCGACATACTCCATCGCTTCGGCGTAGGGATGCACCACGCCAAACGCACCGAGCGGCAGATACACGCCGGCTGCTGCGCCGACGCCGATGGCGTAATGCGGCGTCAGCGCCCCCGCGCGCACATCACCCGTGACCGTGGTGTGCACCAAGGCATCGCCGAGTTTCCATGCTCCGCCCGCGCCGCCGGCGAGGCGACCATGGATGCGGCGGCGCCCCTGTTCGCCCATGCTCTGTTGCAGCATGCCCAGATCGAGGTGCCAGGCGAGCGGACGGATGAAGCGGTCGCGATGGGCAAAAGCGCGCAGGCTGAGCACATCTAATTGCTCCAATTCCAAACGCTGCGTGTCATCGTACCAGCGCAGCGTGGTTTCGGCAAAGACGACTTGTGATCCCGGCAGAAATCCGTCCGGGCGATCGAGCAAATCATGAATGGCGGGACGGAAACGCAGTTCGGCGAAATGCGCGGTTTCCGTGCCGCCACCGCCGAGCGTTACGCGGGTGGTGGCGTGCCCGGTTTCCGGTGCGGGTGGCGCGATCGGTGGCGGTGAGGCGACCGTGTCGCCCAGCCGCGCGCGTGCGGCCAGCACGGCGTGCAATTGATCGCGATAGGGTTCAATGGCGATGCGCTGACGTCCACGCTGTGCGCGCAATTGCGCAATCGCCAGATCGAGCATGCGCACTTGCCGCTCACGGTCGGGATGAGCCGCGCCCAGCGCCTCGGGTGCGAGCGCGCCGCTGATCAGATCGGCAACCGCGTCGTGTTCATGTGCCAGCAGCGTAGCCTGCCCCTGACGCACCACGCTGGCCCGGCTGGGCCGCCAACGCCGCTCGCGAATGAGATCGGCGTCGGCCACCGCACGGACGGTGTCGATCGGAATCACCCACAGACCGGCGGCGTCAGACAAACCCAGGCCAGGACGGGCGACGTCGAGCAGAAACAGCAAGTTGTAGCTGCAGTTTTCGTCGAAGAACCAGTAGGCGCTCCAAATTTCACGCAGTTCCCACACGTGGCGCACCATGCGCTGCACTTCGTGCGGTTCGAGGGCGAGTTCGTATTCCCACAGATCGCGCTGATTGAGATCGATGTATTGCTGCGCCTTGACGTAGAAGGGCTCCAGCGTGTAGCGCCCGCGATAGCGCCCGAAAACGCCGCGAAACGCATAGACCAAGCCATTGCTGTCCGTGGCGATGGCGCCGTAGTTGATGGCTTGGCGCAGCAGCGGACTGGTCTGGGCCCCGCCCAAGACCAGCAGCGTGTGCCCGAACATCGAGGCAGGAGTGCCCAGATACGCGTCGGGAAAGACCAACGTCACGGTCGGCATGGTGATGGTGGCGAGTACGTTTTCGAGCTCCGCACAGAACGGCACCGGCAGACGCTCGCGTTCCAGGGCGAGCGTCTCTGCCAGCCATTCCAAGCGGGCCGGGAATCGTTCGGCGGCCGACGGTGGAGCATCCTCCTGGCCAGGTTCGGGAGCGGCATCCAAACACAGGGCGGTCAATGTCGCGTGCAGCTCCGCGCGCGGATCGACATGGCCGGTCGGATGGAGAAAGAAGCGCGGATCATCGACCCGACTGCGGTGGCCGCGGATGCCGGTGGCGTAGTGCAGCAGGCTCAGCCACAGCGGATCCTGGTGCAGGCCCAGCGCATCCGCGCGGGCACGCAGGGCCTCGACCTCGGTCGCGTCATAGCGCCCGACGGGATCAGCGGCCTGCAAGCAGAACGCGGCGAGACCGGGGATGAGGGGAATGGACAGGTGCACGGGTAGATGACCGAGGGCGGCGCAGATGCGCCGCCCTCGGTCCGTTCTGATTCACATGAGGACGTCTGCGGACCTTGTGTCCGCAGAGCCTCAGATCGCGGCGATATCGATCAGCGCGTCGGTGACGTGCTGGCTGGTGACGCTGGCGTCCGGATAGACCTCGGCGAAACGGGCCTGGACGCTGGCGGCGAAGCTGCTGCGCTGCGCGGCCGGGATCTCCAGCAGTTCGGCGACGGTGTCGAGGGTTTCGCCCTGGCCGGCGGCGATATCGGTGGCCAAGCTGTCCATGTTGCCGGCAATGAAGCGCTCGATCTGGTCGCGACGTGCCCACCACGAGGCCGGCTTGTCGGCGCCTAAGGTGCCCGAGGTAATGGCGAAGGTCTGATTCGACGAGATACCGTTGGTGGTCACCGCGAGGACCTGCGAAATGACGCCGTCCTTACCTTCGAAGAGCAAGGTGCCCAGACCAGCACCGGTGTTGTTTTGTGCGCTGGCGGCAGAAATGGTGCCGCAAGCGGTCAAGGCGAGCGCAGTAAACGTGAGACGACGCATAGGGGTGGGTCCTTTGGTAGGGGGCTCAAAGATGAAGACTAGGCAAAGCCGCTGGGCGGGTCAAGTCAGCGTCAGCTCCGCTCCTTGGTCTGTCCTTCAGGTGTTATTGGCCAGGAAACTCCCTGGCGACAGGATCTCAATCGCCGCCGGCGTCGGCACCTTCGGCCACGCTGAGCACGCGGGTCGGGGCTGGCAAGCGCACCGACAAGACGCAGGCCATGCCTGCAAACGCGACTGAGGTCCACAAGCAACCCGCCAAACCACCGAAATGGTACACCACCCCAGATAGCAAGGTGCCGATTAAGCGCCCACCCGCATTGGCCATGTAATAAAAACCAACATCTGTGGCGACGTCATCCCCATCAGAATACGCCAGAATCAAATAGGAGTGCACCGATGAATTGAGCGCAAAGACCACCCCGAATGCGCCCAGCCCGATCAGCACCACCGCTGCCGCCGGCCACTCGGCAAGCAGCGCAAGCGGGATCAGCGCCATGCTCACCGCGAGCACGCCGGCGAGCACCACTGCCGCGCGGTTGCCCGGAGCTCGCCCACCGGTGCAGCGCCCGATCAGCGTCGGTGCCAGCGACTGCACGATGCCATAGCCAATGACCCATAGGGCGAGAAACGCGCCGACCTGGGTATTGCTCCAATTGAGGCTGCTCGCGAGAAAAATCGGCACGCCAACCACGAACCAGATGTCGCGCGCCGCAAAGAGGAAAAAGCGCGCAGCCGACAACCAATTGATCGCTGGGCTTTTTGCGAACAGCGCGGTGAACGCGGTTTTGCGTTTCGCTTTGCCAATGTTGCGTGGCAGCAGGATGAGGCTGCCCACCAACATCACCAACAGACCAGCAGCCATAGTGAGCAGCGATCCGGCAAAGCCGATCGTCGACAGCAGCAGGCCGCCTAAAAAGAATCCGACGCCTTTCAGCGCATTTTTCGAACCGGTCAGCAAAGCCACCCAGCGGAACAACGCCGAATCTTGATTGGCCGGAACCAGATGCTTGATCGCGCTCTTGGCGCTCATCTTGGTCAGGTCTTTGGCGATGCCGGACAGCGCCTGCGCTGCCATCACATAGGCGGTCGACAGCGCTACGCTCCAATTGGGATCCAGTCCAACCAGCATCAGCAACGCTACGATCTGCAGCGCGGTGCCTGCCCACAACGTGACATTTAAACCCAACCGTGCTGCGACCCAGCCGCCGACCAAATTGGTAATGATTCCGAAAAATTCGTAGAATAAAAAGAGGAAGGCGAGCTGAATCGGGCTATAGCCCAAGGCATGGAAGTGCAGCAGCACGAGCATACGCAACGCGCCGTCGGTCAGGGTGAAGGCCCAGTAAACGGCGGTGACCAGAGCGTAGTTGCGGATCGCCGACATAGGCGCTTCAGCGACGGACGCGGGCGACGATGCGGGCGAGTTCGGCCATGCGATTGACGTACCCGATCTCGTTGTCGTACCAAGCGAGGATTTTCACGCTGGTCCCGTTGACCACGGTGGTCGAGAGCGCATCGATGATCGACGAGCGCGTGTCATCCTTGTAATCGACCGACACCAGCGGGCGCTCTTCGTAGCCGAGAATGCCGGCGAGGGGGCCTTCAGCAGCGGCCTTCAGCAGCTGATTGACCTCAGCCACCGTGGTCGCGCGTTCGACTTCGAACACGCAGTCGGTCAGCGAAGCATTGAGCAAGGGCACGCGCACGGCCAGACCATTGAGCCGGCCTTTTAATTCCGGATAGATCAGGGCGATCGCCGTCGCCGATCCGGTGGTGGTCGGAATCAGCGACAGGCTGGCAGCGCGCGCCCGGCGCAGATCTTTGTGCGGCGCGTCGACGATGGTCTGGGTGTTGGTCTGATCGTGAATCGTAGTGATTTGCCCGTGGCGAATACCCAGCGCTTCATGGATGACCTTGACCACGGGTGCCAAGCAATTGGTGGTGCACGACGCCGCGGTCAGCAGACGGTGCTGATCAGCGCGATAGAGATGATCGTTGACGCCAACGACCACATTGAGCGCCTGCTCTTTGACTGGTGCGGCGACGATAACGGTCTGCACGCCACCGTCGAAGTAGGGCTGCAACGTTTCCGGCGTGCGGAATTTACCGGAGCACTCCAGCACCAGATCGACGCCGAGCTCGCGCCACGGCACCGCACCCGGTGCACGGTGGGCACTGAAGGTCAACGGAGTGCCATCAATGGTGATGGCGTCGTCGCGCGGTGCGACGGCTCGTGGCCAGCGACCGTGGACCGAATCGAAGGTCAGCAGATGGGCCGCCGTCTCCGGCCCACCTTTGGTCTCATTGATGTGCACGAAACTCAGGTCATCCCACCCCCAGGCCACGCGCAGGGCGAGGCGTCCCATGCGGCCAAAACCATTGATGCCGATGCGGAGAGGGGCCATGGACGGATGCTCGCGGGGGTGGAGCCCTGGTCATGGCGGGAATGGTCAAGATTGCATGATGATTGCATGAACGGGGCGGCAGTGCGGACTTCCGTTCGTGCCACTGCTGCGGAATCTCACGCCATGTCCTACCCGCTTGAACTGCATGTCACGACGCTGTCCGCATTGCTCCGCCGCCAGGGAACGGCGTTGGCCGAGCCGGGGCCCGATCCGACCGCGATGGAGGTGCTGTTGTCGGCCGCCCAGCACGCGCCGCCGACAGCGCCTTTGGCGGTGCGCATTCGCTGCGATGACCCTGCCGCGAACGATGACGTGCGTGCGGCCGCCGTGCTGCAGCGCTTTTTCCAAGCCGAAATCGACCGCTTGGGCCGGCAACTCACCGGCTTATTGCGCGAAGGTCGCCGCACCCTGTTACTCGGCTTTGTGGTCGTGGTCGTGTTGCTGATATTGGCGGAGACCATCAACGCTCTCGGCTTTGGCACGCCGCTGACCACGGTATCCGAAAGTCTCATCATCATCGCCTGGGTTGCCTTGTGGCGGCCCGCTGAGTTGCTGTTGTTCGACCATTGGCCGTTGCGTCGCCGTCGCCGCCTGGCGCATCGTCTCGTCGTCGCCTCCGTCGATGTCGTGCACAGTACACCCTGAGGGCATCTTCGTCAGCGCGCCTGCGCAAGGGCTTCGGACCTTGCATCCGAATCAGCCCAAGCCCATGCTGCGATACCCTTGGGTGGAGGCCGTATGGAAGTCGCGATCTTAGTGATTGGAGTCCTGGGAGTCTTCGGTGCCATTTCAGGCGCGGTGGCATCCGCACGCGGGCATGGATTCCTAGCCTTTTTCTTTCTTGGTGCCTTAATCAGTCCTGTGTTGGCGATCATTTTGACGTTTATCATTAGCCCGCCGAAAAAGGCCCAGCGCCGCCGCACGTATGGCGGAGCCGGGCGCGGGACCACGCGTAAGACGCGTGCTCACATGGCATCGCGTTCGCGTTCGCGCAACCCCTACGAGCCACCGGGACGCTACTGACCCTGGTTTAGCGTCGCGCTTCTTGATGCGTCAGCACATACGCGCGCCATCCCGCTTCCAGCCGTTCCCCACGCGCACCTTGAAAGCGCGGTGTGAGATCGATGCCGCGCAGCGCATGATTCACTAGACTGCGCAGATCAGCGCGGCCATCACGGCTGCTGAGCAGATATTCGACCAGCATTTCGGCGCACACATACCGACGCTGGGTTTGCACACCGAAGTCATCGATGTCCCACGGCTGCGCATGCAACAGGTCAATTAAGCGCGGCAGGTCCTCCGCTGAGATCGGCAGATCGGCTTTGCGCGCATAATCGGAGCGCCGCTCTGGGGGCAGGCTCTGCGCATGGTCGAACGGATTGTATGACTGCAGGTAGGTGGCCACGCCTTCATTGATGAGCATCGGCAGGATGTGTTGGCGCGCATGCGCCTGCAGCACCAAGTGCACCGTCTCATGAACCAGGATCGGGTGGTAGAAGCGATTGAAGTCACGTTCATGCGCGAACTCGATGAACGTATAAAGGGCATGCTCCTCAAACACGCCACCGCGATGGCCCCAGCGGTACCAACCGCGCGACCACGTCGGCATGCCGAGGTCGGCTTGATAACCGGCGCGGTTGGCGGCAATGCGCAAAACGGCCTGCGGCGGCTGACGTGGCGGCGTAAGATCCAGGTGATGGTGAATCCACACCCACAATCGTTCATGATGGCGCGCCGCCGCCGCAGCAAAGGCGGCGTCGACGTCGGCTCGTACCAGGACCAAGGGGCGTTCGACGATCCAGGTTGCGCCATCCTGCTGGGCCGCAGCGGCGTAGGCGTCGATAGCCGCGCGATCGGCAACGCTCCAGGGCAGCTCGGCGGCGACACAGGCCCCGGCCAGCAACGTCAGCAACAGCATCCGCGCGGAGATTCCCATCAGTGGGAATCTACCGCACGGGCATGTCTGGCGCGAGGGGCCACTTGGGCCACGTAGCCCCCAAGGTGTCCGATGCGCCCAAAGCGCTCGCTTCAGTTCCGCTTGGCGAGAATCTCGTGAATGAAATCGACGACCTTGCCGATGGTCTCCAGACCGGCGTCGCCGGGCAGGTTCTCGTCGAAGTTGATGCCGAAGGCATCTTCCAGGTCCATGGCGACTTCGGCGATGTCGAGCGGATCCTTGGTGATGTCGGGGACGAGCACCTGGTTCTCGTAATCGAAATCATCGTCCGGGCTGAGCGGGGGCAACGCGTTGAGTTTGTGGGCGAGAATTTCGACGATTTCGTCGTGCACGCGGCTGCGGTCCATGATCATTCCGTGAATCGCTTGAGGATCAGCGAGGCGTTGTGTCCGCCGAAGCCGAGGTTGTTGGAGAGAGCGTACTCGCACTGCTGTTCACGCGCCTGGTTGGGCACGTAGTCGAGATCGCACTCGGGATCGGGCGTGGTGTAATTGATCGTTGGCGGCAGCACGCCCAGGCGCAGGGCCTGCAACGTGGCGATGGCCTCGATGGCGCCAGCGGCACCCAGGGTGTGGCCGGTCATCGACTTGGTCGACGACACTGCCAGCTTCTTCGCGTGGGCGCCGAAGGTCAGCTTGATGATATTGGTTTCGCTGGCGTCATTGAACTTGGTCGAGGTACCATGCGCGTTGACGTAGCCGACCTGTTCGGGCGTGATGCCGGCATCGTTCAGGGCCATGCGCATGCAGGCGACACCAGCCGCCCCGGTGGGATCCGGCTGGGTTTCATGGAACGCATCGCCGGTCAGGCCATAGCCAACGACTTCGCCGAGAATAACCGCACCGCGCTTCTTGGCGTGTTCGAGCTCTTCCAAGATCAGAATGCCCGCGCCTTCGCCGATGACGAAGCCGTCGCGATCACGATCAAAAGGACGGCTGGCGGTCGCATGCGCATCATTGCGAGTGCTGAGCGCACCGATGGAATTGAAACCGCTCATGCCGAGGTCGGTCACGGGTGCTTCGCAGCCACCGGCGATGCCAACGTCGCACAAACCAGAGCGAATATGATGGAAGGCAGCACCAATGCAGTGGCTGCCGGTGGCGCAGGCGGTGGTGATGGCGTAATTCGGACCCTTGGCGCCATAGGCGATCGAGACATCGCCGGCGGCGCTGTCGACGATCATCTTCGGCACCAGGAAGGGACTGACGCGCGTCGGGCCGCGTTGGATCAACGTGGTGTGCTCGGTTTCAATCGTGCCGAGACCGCCAATGCCGGAGCCAATAATAGTCGCGACCTTAAAGGGATCGGCCCAGTCTTTGCCGGTGAAACCCGCCTGCACCATGGCTTCTTCGGCCGCGACCAAAGCGAGGAGCACGAAGCGATCTTTGCGCCGTGCCGTCCGCCGGTCGCCCTTGGCGAGGGCGAGATCATCGAGCTTCACCTGACCACCAAAGGTGGTGGCGTGGACGGTGGTGAAACCGGTCAGCGGGGCGATGCCGTGACGGCCGTTGCTCAGCGCGTCCCAGAATTCAGGGACATTGACGCCGTTGCACGCCAGCGCGCCCATACCTGTGACCACGACGCGGCGGTGTGCCATGCGCGAGATGCCTTCAGCTGGTGTTCGTAAAAGGGAACGCCGGTCGCCCTTGGACAGGCATCGACCGGCGTGGTGGGATGAGCGACGCTCAGCCGTTGCTGGCGGCGACCTTGCCTTCGATGTAGGTGACGATGTCACCGATGGTCTTCAGTTCCTGATCTTCTTCCAACTTGACGCCGAAGGCGTCTTCGAGGTCCATCATGATCTCGGCGATATCCAAGCTGTCAGCGCCGAGGTCGGCGATGATATTGCTGGCATCAGTGATGGTGGCCTTGTCCTTGGACAGACGGTCGGCAATGATATCGATGACCTTGTTCCGGATCTCGCTCACGATAACTCCCTTAGAGAACCCGCGGGGCGGGTCCGGTGAAAGGCTCACAGTGTGTGAGGGCCATGGGGGCGGTCAAGCCTCCCCGCACCTCCGTCCGTTGCTGTCTGGCCACTGAGGGCCTGCTGCTGGCGTTGCTCGCCAAGTGCTCACGATGCTGTCATGGAAGTCCGGCGTCCACGCAGAGTTGGGTTGATGCTGCTGGTGGTCACGCTGATCGCGATCAGCGGCTGCGACGATCCTGATCCCTTGCCACCCCCGGGCGCCCGGGGGCCGATCCAGTTGTGGCGTTGGGACACCGACCGCAGCGATCCGGTGACCTTGGTCGCCGCTGGCGTGCGCCAAATCGCTGGCCGCCCCGGTTCAGCCGAGGCGGTGCTCGACTTGGAACAGGTGCGTCTGCGCGTGCCTTTCGCCGACGGCATCGCCGAGGTCGCTGCCCCCAGCGGGCGCTACGCAGCGGGCGGAGATCCCGAGGCCGAACTCCCCGCCCCGGCCGCGCCCGGATCGGTGGCGGTGGTCATGGCGCTGCGCGCCCAGGTTGGCATCGGCCGCGCCCAGCGCGCTTGGCTGGGTGCTGACGGCAGCGGGCCGTATTTGGAACAGGTCGCCATCGTCCACGCCGGCATTTATGCCGTGCATGAAAATGCGATGATCGCCGCCGGCGGCCTGACCGTCACTGGCCCCGGCCGCAGTCGCAGCGCACCGTTGGCCTTGGCGACGGCACTGGCGGCGCTACCGGCGGATTGTCTGGCGGACGAGTCCGGGAGGTAGAGAAGTCCGGAAGTCCGGGCTCACACGGTTGCCGCCAATGAAGGCACGTCATGCCAGGGGATCAGGCGGACGCCCTCGCGCAGGCCGGTGCTGGTGCCACCGTGGATGAGCACCGGCGGTTCTGCTTCGGTGCCCGCGAGAGCGACCCAGCGCGCCAGACCTCCAAGCCAATCGCCAGCGATGGTAGCCCCGGATTTGCATTCGATGGGCAGCAGCGTTTGGCCGTGGTCGGCGAGCAGATCGATCTCCTCGCCAATATGGTTGCGCCAAAAAAAGAGATTCGCGCTTTCGCCTCGTTGATAACGGCCTTTGAGTAATTCACTGAAGACCCAGCTTTCAAACAGCGCCCCACGCGCGGGATGAGTGGCGAGGTGATCCGTATCCTGAATGCCCAACAGGCGGCAGCACAGCCCACTGTCGAGCCAATGCAGCTTGGGTGTTTTCACCAAGCGTTTGCGAAAATTGCGGTGGTGCGGCTGCACGAGGTAAATCAAACCGCTGGTTTGCAGCACGCCCAGCCACGACTTGGCGGTGTTGACCGCTACGCCGGCATCGGCGGCGAGCGATGAGAGATTCACTAACTGCCCGACCCAGCCGGCGCACAAGGTGACGAAGCGCTGAAACGCCGCGAGATCACGGATCTCCAGCACTTGGCGCACATCGCGTTCGATGTAGGTGGTGATGTAATCAGCCAGCCAATACCGCGGCGGGAGGTCGCGGTCGTAGAGCGGTGGATACCCGCCGGTGATCAGCAGGGTGTCCAGTCGCTCTGGCGCGCGGCCGGCGACTTGCAGTTCGCCCAGGCTAAAGGGCAGGAGATTGATCAACGCGATACGCCCGGCCAAGGATTGGCTGATCGCCGCCGAGAGCGCGAACACTTGCGACCCGGTGATGATGAAGCGCCCCGGCTGGGGATCGCTATCGACGATCGTTTGAATGACCGACAACAACGCCGGGACGCGTTGCACTTCGTCGAGGATCATGCCGCCGTCACGGGCGAGGAAGCCTTTGGGATCGCGCTGCGCAAACGCCAGCAGTTCGGGATCTTCGAGATTGAGGTACGCATGCTGGGGAAAACATGCCCGCACGAGGGTGGTTTTGCCCGCCTGGCGCGGACCCGTAACGCCCACCACCCATTGCTGTCGGGCGGCAGCAAGCAGACGATCACGAGCCAGGCGTGGGATGGGCATAAGCCAAGTTTACAAATTTGCAGTAGTAATGCAAATTACAAAGAAAACCCGTAGCCATCTGTCTCCTATGAGCTTGGGCGAAACGTGCCAAGGTTCCTCCGGCCGGCCACCACGATCTGAGATTCAGGCACCGGAGCGAAGGTCGACCGGCAGGACTTCGCCACTTCCGCACTTTCGGAGGCCGGTGGGCTCCATAGAGTGTGCCGTCCCATGCGCAACCTCCTCGTTTTATCCGCTTTCCTCATCCTGATCGCCCCGGCGGCGATCACTGCCGAAGCTGCGGGGGCGAAGGCCTTCCCGGTGGCCGTGCTCGACTTGGAGGAGGTCTTCAACACCGCCAAGATCTTCGTGGCGCGCAAGGAAGTGATCCAGAAGCAGGGCATCGAGGCCCAAAACGAATTGAAGAAGCTCGAAGCCCAGGAAAAGGAGCTGCGCGGCAAGCTCAACCTGCTGACCCCGGCCAATCCCGAACACGGCGCCACGCTCGAGGCGCTGGAAGTGCTCAAAGTGCGGCAGAAAATTTATCTCGATCGCACGCGCGCAATGCTCGAGCGAGCTCAGGTTGACCTGCTCGCCGGTGCCTCGGCCGAAGTGCGCTCGGCCTTGCAGCGCTACAGCGAAGAAAACGGCTGGAAGATCGTACTGCTGACGACGTCGCAGGAACTCGGCCGTGGTAATCTGCAAGAGACCCAGCTGCAGTTGGGCATGCAGGGTCTGCTCTACGCCGATCCGGCGCATGATGTCACCTCCTCGTTCATTGCCTGGCTCAATGCCCGTGACGCTGCCGCCGCAGCTCCGGCTCCCGCCGGTAAATGAGCCGGCATTCATGAGTCCCCGTTTACGGGTCACCGTCGGCGAGATCGCGCAGCTTTTAGGCGGCGCGGTGGTCGGCGACGCGGCGACCCTGGTTACCGGCATTTCGAGTCTCACCGAGGCCAAGCCCGGTGACATCAGCTTTCTCGCCAATCAGAAATATGCTGCGTTTCTCGCCGAAACGCGAGCCTCGGCGGTGCTGGTCGCGCAACAGCAGGATGCGCCGAATCTGGCGCAAGTCGTGGTCGCCAATCCTGACCACGCCTTCGCCCGTCTGGTTGAGCACTACGGTCCGCCCGCCGCGCGGGTGCGGGTCGGTATCCATCCGACCGCAGTCATCGGTGAACGCGTGCAGTTGGGCGACGATGTCGCCATTGGTCCCTATGTCGTCATCGGCGATGGTGCGCGCATTGGCGATCGCAGCATGCTGCATCCGCATGTGGTCATCGGTTCTGACGCCGTGCTCGGCAGCGACTGCGTGCTGTATCCGCAGGTTTCCGTGCGCGAGCGCTGCCAGCTCGGCAATCGCGTCATCGTGCACTCCGGAGCGGTGATCGGTTCCGACGGTTACGGCTATGCCACGGTACAGGGCGTGCACGAGAAGATTCCGCAAGTCGGCATCGTCGTGATCGACGATGACGTCGAAATCGGTGCCAACACCACCATCGACCGCGCCCGTTTCGATCGCACCCGCATCGGTAAGGGCACCAAGATCGACAATCTCGTGCAGATTGCGCACAACGTCGAAACCGGCGCACATTGCTTGATCGTGGCTCAGGTCGGCATCGCCGGTTCGACCAAGCTCGGCAATCATGTCACCGTCGCTGGCCAGGCTGGTGTCGGCGGTCACTTGCAGATCGGCGACCAAGCGGTGATCACCGCTATGGCGGGCGTCTCCAAGAGCGTGCCGCCGAAAACCGTGGTGCGTGGCTATCCCGCCCAAGAGATCAAAGCTGCGCAGATTCTGGAAGTGGCCGTACGTCGCCTGCCCGCGACGCAGGACAAGGTCAAAGCGCTGGAAGCGCGTCTGGCGGACCTGGAGCGCAAAGTGATCCAGCTCAGCGGTGGGCAGCCGTGACCGTGCAGCGCACCATCGCTGGTGAAGCCCGCGTCAGCGGGCTGGGTCTGCATTCGGGTGAAGCCTGCCAGGTGACCTTCAAGCCGGCCGCGCCTAATACCGGCATCGTCTTCGTGCGCAGCGATCTGCCGGGTACGCCCGGCCTGCGCGCCCACGGCGATTTGTTGTGCCAGCGCCTGCGCCGCACTGCGTTGGCCCAGCAGGTCAACGGCCATGAAGTCGAAGTGCATACGCCGGAGCATTTCCTCGCTGCGGCTGCCGGCTTGGGTATCGACAATCTGCGCGTCGAACTCGATGCGGTCGAATTTCCTGGCCTGGATGGCTCGGCGGTCGAATTTGGTGCCGCCTTGCAGCAGGCCGGCATCGTTGATCAGGATGCGGCGCGGCAAAGTTTCGAGCTGACCGAACCGGTGGCGATCGGCGACGGCAAGGCCTCGATCGTCGCGCTGCCATATAAGGGTGGCCTGCGCATCACCTACACCTTGGATGATCACGGGGGTGCTCTCGGCGGCCCGCAGATGGTCGAAGTCGATGTCACCGAAGCCAATTTCCTGCGCCACATCGCGCCAGCGCGCACGTTTTGCCTCGCCAAAGAAGTCGAGATGTTGCGCGCCATGGGCCTGGGCAATGGCGCTAATTACCAGAACACCTGCGTCTACGACGGCGAACGCGTCATCGATAATGAACTGCGCTTCCCCGACGAAGCCGCGCGCCACAAGGTGCTCGACCTCATCGGCGACTTGGCGCTGTGCGCCCGCCCGATCAACGCGCACATCATCGCTGTGCGCACCGGCCATCATCAGAACATGGCGCTGGTCCAGGAGCTGAACCGCCGCATCGCCGCCAGCGAGCGCCCGGCCCACGTCTTCGACATCAAGGCGCTACTCGATCTGCTGCCGCATCGTTACCCGATGCTACTGATCGATCGCGTGCTGGAATTCGAACCCGCGCAGCGCGTGGTGGCGATCAAGAACGTCTCAATCAACGAGCCGTTCTTTCAAGGCCATTTCCCCGGCGATCCCGTCATGCCCGGCGTGCTGCAGATCGAAGCGATGGCCCAGGCTGGTGCCGTGTTGCTGATGGCCGACCCCGCGAATCGCGGTTTGGTGCCCTATTTCATGTCGATGGACAAGGTGAAATTCCGCCGCCCGGTTCGCCCGGGCGACCAACTGCGCTTGGAAGTTGAAGTCCTGCGCGTGCGCAGCCGCATGGCGGCTTGTCACGCGCGCGCTTTCGTCGACGGGGAGTTGTGCGCGGAAGCGGAGATTCGTTCGGTACTCGTCGAACGTTAAGGTCGGTTGAGCCGAATTGCCGCAGTCACAGGAGACGCAGAGACGCAGAGGCATCATGGAGACGCGAGTGTGGGCTATGAAGGTCATGCCCTCGTCTCTGCGGACCTCCGCGTCTCCGCGTCTCCTGTTCTGTCACGGGAATTGAGGTTCATGCCCACAGCGCGGTTTCATCCGCAAAAATCGCCGCTGCCGCTGCCGCTGCGGGTCGACCATTGCCGCTGAGCCCGCAGCCGCCGAAAGGTAGGTCGCTGCGCGCACCTGCAGTGGGCCGATTCCGGTTCACAACGCCGTACGGTAAAACGCCAACGAGACGCGCAAACGCTGCGTCATCGCTGGTAAACACGCTGCACGCGAGGCGATAGGGATTCGTGCGCATTGCGGCGATGGCGTCTGCCTCGTCGTTATACGGGCAAACGACAAGATGCGGGCCGAAGCGTTCTTCGTGCAAAAATGGCAGCGTTGCGCTGTCAGCGCGCAGTAACAGTGGTTCGGCGGCACACGTATTGGCCATCGGCGTGGGCTGGCCTGCGATCAGACGCAGACCTGCGGGCAGCTGCCGGAACGGCGCTTGGAATCGTTCGCGCAGCGTGGCGTTCAACATCGGTCCGGCGGCGGCGCTGGGCGTGCTGCTGGGAATCCACGTGCTGCGGCAGCGTGCGAGGCGGTCGCACCATGCATCGGCCGCCGCCGCCGGCACGTGCACGATACGGGTGGCGGTGCAGCGTTGTCCTGCCAGACGCCACGCACCATCGGCGAGCGCCGTGGCCGTGACCTCGGCGTCAGCATCGGCGCGCACCAGCGCGTGATTGATGCCGCCCAATTCCAGGGCCAGCACCACTTCCGGTCGCCCACTTAAACGACGATGCACGGCCAAGCCCATGGCGCGGCCTCCGACTGCAGCCACGGTCGCGATGGACGGATGGTCGATGAGTGCCTCGGCCACGGCGGCATCGCCGACGAGTACACGGCACACGCGATCCAACCCGGCCGCAGCGATGAGCTCGGCGTACAGCGCGCCCAGCGCGGGACAACGTTCGCTGGGCTTGGCGGCGACCGGACAGCCGACGGCCAGCGCTGGAACCACCAAACCATGCAATAAATGCAGGGGGAAATTATACGGCCCCAGCACCACCGCGACGCCACGCGGACGCCAGAGGCTCGCAGTCGCACCCGGAGCGAGCGAGGTCGCGTGCGTCGGCGTGCGCTGGTCAAGCACCTGCAGCGTGATGTCGATCTTCTTGGTCAGCAACGCTGCTTCGGCTTCGGCATCGACGCGCGGCTTGCCCGCTTCGCGAATAAGTAAGTCGACGATGGCGGCGTGACGCAATTCGCAGGCACTGGCCAAAGCGCGCAACAGTTCGGCGCGCTGACGATTGTTGGCCCAGGCCGGTGCCTGCGCAGCGAGATCGTCCATCGCCGCGTGCGCGCTGGCCGGCGTCGCCGCTGGCATCGTGGCGACTGGCAGACCGCTCCAGGGATCGACACTGGTCAACGAGCTCATGGCAACT
>CAYQAQ010000015.1:0-18089 GCA_964415495.1 uncultured candidatus Brocadiaceae bacterium
CACGGTAAAAACCGTGAAATTTAAGCTTAGGACATCTACGGCGACCCACCTTGTTTGCGCGCTGCCGCGGAAGGCACCCGCGCGGTGCATGAGCTCCATCCACGCTTCGACGCCGAGGTGGAGACGCTCGAGAATCGGCGCCAAGCGCTGGGGGATGGCGCCGCGCTTGCCGCTGCGCACCAAGCGTCCGGTATCGTCAACCAAGGTCAGGTAGTCATCGAGCGAGATGATGGGCAGGTTGCCGAGGCTCACGGTGGCGGCAGCGATGGGTGCGATCCACGGCCCGGCTTCGGGTCCGGCGTGGCTGACGGCGAGGGCCTCGGTGCGCAGCGCTGGCGCGAGTGCTTCCCTCGGCGATGGCGGCGGTGTCAGCAGCGCGCGCGCGTTGGTGCGCTTGGCGGGCATGAATGCGATCCTGCACGCTGGTGAAGGCAGAGTGTTCCGGCCGATCGGCGCAGGCCGCGTGAATCGGATTGAGATCGACGTAAGGCGCGGAGATGGTGAGCGCGGTAGACGAACCAACCGATTGCCAGAGCCAGCCCCAGGAGCCCAATCACGATGAGGGAACGGCAGAGGGATCGGACGCGAATCTGACCGACTGTCATTCGACAATGGTGCAGCATGAGTGCGACGTTGCCCGACTCGGATCCTGTCGATCCAGCAGATCAGTCTGTCTGCCTGGACTTACCCATAGGGCGTCGCTGGCGTTTTGGCGATAAGGCGGGCATAGACAGCCAAAGCTCCGCGATGGTGCGCGGTATGATCGACGATGCCTCCCACAATGGCCGAGTGTGGTAACCCCGCCATGATTCCCGGAGGTAGGGGCTGAGACAAACGTCCAGAGTTCGCGGTGATGATGCTGGCGGCTTGCACGAAAGAGCGAGCCAGCCATGCCTTGGCGGCACTCAGGCTGGTGACCTGTTTCGCCTCAGCAATGTGGGTCGGGAAATCCATGTCAAAGCCGTCGGCTCGATGGAACGCGCCTTCGATGAACCAATCCACGGTCCGCGCAACATGCGCGACCGACGCTGCGATCGTGAGGAGGTCGGACTGCGGCGCGAAGCCGGAGTCCGCCTCCGCGAAGCAGGCGATGGTGTTCGCGAAGAACTGCTCCGTCGTGGCAAGTTCACCGCACAGCGCATTGGCAACCATGGTGGAGTTCATGCAAGTCTGTACGGAGAGAGGATGAGCTTGTCAACGAGCATGCGGCCCAAAGCTGATCGAGGACGGGCCTCGGAGCCTCCAACATGCGGCAATCAAGATGCTACGAATGCGGACGAGAACCCCTGCCATACATTGCCGTAAGTCCGTTCTTGAGCGCAATTCCATGGCATGGTCATGCCGAGCGGACGTTTCCACCAAGGATCGTGAGCGAAATCGGCATGACCGGCGATTTTGCATCGACCGTAACCTCGATTATTGGTGACTTCCAAGGGGATATCATCGCCTTTCTGGATGCCGAGCTCAGGGGCAGCGGCGCCAACCCATCGGGCAAGATCAGGCTCACAGCCGTCCGGGAGATCTAAAAATTGAGGCAGTGCCTTCGGGGGTCATCCATCTTGCGATGCCATTGCTTTGACAGCCTTGGGGTCCGTCACCACGGTCCACGAGCGTTTCTCTCCTAAGCAGCTTTCGGCCAAGTAGGCGCAGAGAACGGATGCACGGATGTGTGGAGGGGGTGTCCACGATTCTTATTCTTGCGGGAGTTCTCTGCGAAGGGTGATTGCCTGATTTTGCGCCGCCACGACCGGTTTCCCGCTCCGGTTTCGTGGTCTGATTTTACTCCGCCGCTTACAGGTCATCACGACGGGTTCCTGCGGTTCACTCCGCTGCGCGCTCCCAGGTCTGGTAGGCTTCCAAGAATGTTGCACGCGGGATGCCGAGATACTCCCAGATCTGACGACCGTTGGTGGTGCCGCGGTAGGCGTCGCGGATGTAGTCCACGGTGTCGGAGCGGTACCGGCGCTGGTCAGCTTCCATCAGCCACCACATCAGCGCGCCAGCAGCGTTGTATTGGCGACCCACCGCATCGCCGCTGGTGGCCGACCATGCTTCCGGGGTCAGCGCCAGGAGTCGTTCGACGTTGAGGTGGGTACCGGCGCGCGCATCAGCGCGGTGGCGGGTAAAGCGGCGGTTGGCACGGTAGTCGCCGAGCACGAGATACGGGCCATCGAAGCCTGGGGTCTCAGAATAAATCGCGATACCTTCGGTGATCCAGATCGGTGCGCGGTTGCCGTCCGCAAAGACGTGGAAAAGCTGATGAGTGAATTCGTGGTACATCACGGTGTTCACGCCGCCATAAAAGTAACTGGTGTTGTCGCGTGGCGACCAGAAGCCTGCCGCCCAGTTCGGTCCGCGCAGGCCCGCGCCGTGGCTGCGAAATTGCTCGCGGTCGCGCGATACCCACACCACCAATGGCGGGTGTTCGGCGATGCCGAAGACGAGGCGATAGTCGGCGGGGCCGGTGGCGAAGAAGCCAGCGTAGGCTGCAAAGACTGCCGCATAAAAGCGCTCAAGCGCGTTAACCACAGCGACGGTCTCGCGCAGCGGCAGGGTGCTGTGCACCTTCAGGCGACCGGTGCGAAAAATCCATTCGTTGCCAACCGTGGCGCGTCGCACATTCGCTTCGGTTTCGCTGGTCCACGCGCGGCCCTGGAGGTCGAAGTACGCGCCATCCGTGTAACGCGCTTGCTCCTTGGTCTGGATCCAGCCGAGAGCTTCGTCCCACCACAGGCCCTGGCGCACCATCTGCTGTTCGAAGGCCCCGAGCCAGCGCCCTTCAACCGCCACTTGGCCGAGGCCGCGGCGAATGCCGGCGTTATCGGGATCGAAGGCCAGCGCTTCGTGCAGAAAACCGTGCGCCAGATCGAGCAACCCCATGCCGATCGAGCGGTTGAGCAAGTCGCCGGTGCGGGTCAGGGCTTGGCGCTGGGTGCGCTCAAGGGCGCGCTTCCACGCGGCGGCGTGGCTACGGTCGAGGGTCTCCGGTTCTGCCGGCAGAGCGCGCCAACGCGCCTCCAGGGCGGCGGCGCGATCCGTGTCCAAGGTCGCCAAGCCAGCGAGCAAGCGGGTGAAGGCAGCATCTTGGCCGTGCACGCGTTGTTTCTCGGCCGTCTCGAGGAGACCCGCGATAGCACGCTCGGCATCACCGGCGCGTCGTGCCACGTCGGCCGCCGCCTGGTCGCGTAGCGTGGTGCGTGCTTCGCGCACCCGCGCGCGTTCGTTGGCCCATGCATCGCTGGCGGGCAGGGGTGAACCCATCAAGAAGCCGCAGAGCAGCAGGGGGCGCAGGAGAAAAAGCATAGGGGATTGATATTATCACATCGTGTTGATCGCGCTACCTGCAAGTGCAGGAGTTCAGGGAACCGGCTCAGCCTCGTGTGGATCGGCGAGTAATGATCAGCGCATATTCCGGTTTAAACACCCTACGGGGTAAGCCCGTTGGCAGAGATACGGTGGTGGGCATGCTGCGCCTTCCTGTGGAATCTCGCAGCATGCCCGGCGCCTCCACTCCGCTTCCTGGTTCCCGGCCTGCACGAGGACGGCGTCCAGGCCTTGTTCTACGACGGCGAATCATATCGCGGTCGAGCGACCAAGGTCTTTGCGTGGTACGGTGAGCCAGCGGCGACGGCCGGTGAGCGGGTGCCAGCCATGGTGTTGGTCCACGGCACCGCTTTCGCTGAGTGGGTGCGCTTATGGACGGTGCGTGGCTAGGCCGCCATCGCTATGGATACCTGCGGTGCGATTGGCGACCGTGGCACGAATGCCGGCGGCCAACGCCTGCTCGGTGTGCACGTCGCCGGCGAAGGCGCCGCCGAACTGGTCCACCTCGGTCAGATGGCGCTGCTCGCGCAATGGACGGTCGATCAGTTCGTGGCGACCACCTTCAATTTCCCGACCCACGCCAAGGCTTAACGCGTTGATGCGATCGATCTGATCCATCAGCAGCGCCAGCAGGCTGGCGGTCTCGGCTAGTGTCCTGACACAGAAATCCTTGTCATCCTGCTTGCTCGCGCCCGCCATCTGCTGCGTTGCGAAAACCTTGCGATAGCGCTGCTATCGCTGCGTCCTCCGCGCCTTGCATCTGGCAGACGGGGGCTGCGCATTATGACAAGGACTTCTGTGTCAGGACACTAGGTTCGACAATCATTCCCTCTCGGGCGACCGGCAGGCACTGCTCCTCGCCACTACAGACGGCAGTCACCCACCAACGCCATGCGTCCGCTCCCATAGCCAGCGATATCGACGGTGAAGGCCGGTAAGCGCCCGCTGGACGGAATCAGGCTGCGCACTGTTGGCGGAACGGCGCCTGGCAACCAATGGAGCGCCACGAGGCGGATATGCCGGGCCGCATAGGGTGCAGCGAGAATGTTGAAGGCTTCGTACAGGCCGTCGTACAAGGTTCCATCCAGCTTGCCGCTGGTGATCTGCTCCAAAGCCCTGGCCCGAGGGATGAGCATGGGGGCCGCACCGAGATACGCCGAGAGCGCCATTTCGCTGATGATGAGCATCGACGTCGTGCCCCCGTGTGGGGCGTATTCGGCGACCGAGGCCTGGACATCCGGCTTGAGCGCAAGCATGGATCCAGGTTCAACCGTTACCTCGCGGTTGCAAAAGCCACCGAGTACCCGGGTGAGCGTGGTCGCGAGCAGTTTGACATCGACGATGGTGGATTCAGTGGCCTGCGCTTTTGCCGCCGTCGCGATCTCATCGAGGGTGTGGCCATACAGGTCCAAACGCCCTCCACTCATGCCCTGGAAACCGACCAAGCACGGCAGGTGAGCACCACCCGCTTCCGCATAATCGGCTTGCAGCGGCAGGATGGCGACTCCCGTCAGCTTGATGCGTCGTTTCAGCGTCGTGTTGAAGAGGCCGGCGAGCACATTACAACATTCGCTGATCGCATCCCGCATGTCCGCCGGCAGGTGTCCAGCCGTCTCGAGATAGCTTGCGGGCTGCGGCTTTCCACCGGTCAGGATGCTGGCTATCTGACAGACCAGGGACAGATCGAGTTGAGCAATGGCTCCCGACGTTCCGTCAGGAAAGCTAAATAGGGCAACCACGCCGCTCTTCCCAGGCATGGGCGGGGCATTGACGAGGCGAGTCACCGCTGCGGTGCGGCCGAGCAGGCCGCTCAGCTGTTCAGCCAAGCTCTGCACCAGGGAGTCACGGGGATCGCTGGGTTGCTGCACGTGCCATCCTCAAGGAGCGCGAAGCGGCGGTGGCCCAACGCTCTTCTGGTGTAAGGTGCTGCTGCCGATACGCCTCGGATGCCACCGGTCGGTGACCCCCAACAATGTTTCAGCTCCACCGAGCACGAGATACCCGAAGCCGTTCGTATACTCCGCAAGCCGCTCGACGATACGTCGACGATTCTCGGGCGAGAAGTAGATCAGCACGTTACGACATAGCACCAAATCGAAACGCTGAGCGAAGGTGAAGGCGGTGTTGAGATTGAGGTGAACAAAAGAACTTCCTCGCTTCAATTCCGGCTTGACCTGCCATGATTCTCCGTGCGGTTGAAACCAGCGATCTCGACGCGCCTGGTCCAGGCCTCGACCGATTTCAATCGATGAGTATACTCCAGCCTGGGCGATCGCCAGGGCTTCGGTATCGATATCCGTAGCGGTGATCTCCATCTGAAGACCACGCAAGGCAGCGGCATGTTCCTGCACCGTCATCGCGAGGGTGTATATCTCTTGGCCATGCGAGCAGGCACACATCAGCACCTTGATCGCCCTGCCGCGCGGGATTTCGGCGGCCAGTTCAGGCAGGATGCGCTGACCCAGATCGCCCCAGAGCGCCGTATCGCGGAAGAAATAGGATTCGTTGATGGCAACCGCATTGATCACTTCCTGCCGGACCGCGCGATCGATGCACGCCAAGTCAATCAGCGCCTTCGGGCTAGAAAGATGGCGGACCTTGACCAGTTCACGGCAATGTGAATCGAGCAAATGGTAGCGTTCTGGTCCAACTACGAACCCTATTTCGCGCTCAAGCCAGACTGCGACGGGGGCCCAGGCAGCAAGATCGGAAGCCATGGCTCTTACCAGGCCAGACGATACGTGGTGACGGCCTGATAAAAACCCGCCGGAGTGAAGTGGGCATCGGAAAGCCCCAACTTGTCAACGGCTTGCGGCATGCTGTACACCACACAGCTGCCCTGCTCCTGAGTCAGCACGGCCGCTCCTTTGGCGCGCAACAGTCGCGCCCCGGCCGAGCCATCGACGCCCATGCCTGTGAAAATTGCGGCCAGGGTCTGCCGGCCGAAGACCTCAGCGATGCTTGGGAACAGGGCGTCCGCAGCTGGGCGCAGACCAAAGATCCGCTCGCCCTGATTGAGTGCGATGCAAGGACGGTTCTGCTGGAGGGCCACGGCCATATGCCAGTCGCCCGGAGCGATATACGCCGTTCCAGGTTCCAAGTATGCGCCATCGACGCCCTCCACAACCCGAATACGACACTGCTTCGCGAGATGCTGAGCCATGACTGCGGTGAACATCGGCGGCATGTGTTGGGCGATCACAATGGGGATAGGGAAAGAAGCGGGGAACAGCTTCAAGGCCTGTTCCAAGGCCTGCGGCCCCCCGGTCGAGGCTGCGATCGTGAGCACCCGACGTTGGGTCGCCAGATCAGGAATCCGCGGGGCTGCAGGGGCCGCCACTGCCGCCGGAGCCACGCTCAGGTTCCCCGTCGAAGGTGACATCAAAGCCAGCAGTCGTGGGATCAATCGGTCGGTGATCGCCGCCATCCCATCCGCTGCGGTTGGCTTGAGGATGAAATCGGCGGCCCCAAGCCGCAGCGCTTCCAGCGTCGCGACAGCCCCCTGGGAGCCATGAGCACTGAACAATACCACGCGCGGACGCCGGATCGTTCTGGGAAGGGCGTCAAGGGCGCGCAGTACACCCAGCCCATCCAGGATCGGCATCTCCAGATCAAGGGTCATGAGATCTGGCTGCAGGCGCGGGATCGCTTCCAACGCTGCTTGTCCGGAAGCAACTTGATCGGCAAGCGTCAAACCAGGTGTCTGGGTGATGGTCCGACCGATCACGTTCCGATAGATCGCACTATCATCGACCACGAGAACCGAAGCGGGCATAGACGACTCAGACCGCACAGAGCCGGTCAATGGCCAGCAAGGTGATCAATCGCGATTCCAAACGTAAGACACCGGTGATCTGCTCACGTGCCTGGAGCGACGTTCCGGCGGGGGTGTCACCGGGTGTCAACCCTTTGCAGGCAATGACGTCACCGATCTCATCCACTGCCAGAGCGAGTGGAGCATCATGATCCGTGACGATAATATTCATGCTTTCATTGGACGCCGACACGGCAAAACCAAGCCGCCTGCGCACGGAAATATTCGTCAGGATAGATCCCCTGACATTGATCAAGCCAATGACATGCGCTGGGGCACGCGGTACCGGAGTGCAGGGCATTCTGGGCATGACTTCTTGAACCCGCAGGACATCAATGCCAAACCATTCTCTCCCCACGCGGAAGGTGATGAGCATATCGGGAAGCTGATGATCTTCATCCGCTTCACGGCTGGCATGGGCGATCATGACAGCGACTCCGTCTTCGGGCGGGAAATATGCCGATCGACGATGCCCAGCAGTTCATCGCGTTTGAGCTTGACTGCGAACTCGCTGGCTCCGAACTGTAAGGTCCGCTGACGCACCGCTTCGTCATTCAAAGACGTGATAGCGACCACGGGAAGACGGTCGAATCGAGTATATTGACGCACTTGTTTGATCAGCTCCCAGCCATCCATCTCAGGCATCTCCAGATCGGTGATCAGTAAAGCGAAGCGTTCCGGGTCTTTCTCCAAGAGATCCCAGCCCTCTTTGCCATTATTGCAGATGACGACATCGAGTCCCGCCTCTCGCAGATAACTGCCAACCACTTTTTGGAAAAAAGGTGCGTCATCGCAGAAGAGTACGGCAGGTTTCTTCGCTGTTTCCTGGGGTATTGATGCGCCAGCTGAAGCGCTGATCGGTGCAGATGGAAGAGTCGTCTTGCGCTTGGTTTCTGGGAAGACGCAATCGAGAAGACGTGGCGCGTCAATCATCGAGGTGGGAATTCCATCGACCACCAGCATACCCAAACTGACGGAGTTACCGTCGAGATGATTGCCTTCCAGTAAACCATGCAGATCGAGCAAGCGACTGTCCACCAACCGCTTCGCCAGCACCGCCGCGCCGCTGCTATGATGCATGATGATGGCGTAGATCGGCGCGCCATCCTGCACCAGAGGATCGGACGCGGTATAACGATCCAGCGATATGGTCGTGGTCAGCCGTCCATCGTGGCATAGGACCGGCAAACCGTTCGCAACGCTCAGCGCAGATGGGTCGTGTCGTTCGATGCGCTCAACCAGCGGCAAGGGTATGGCAAACTGTTCGGCATGCCCCAGGTCGAAGACCAGGAACTCTCCTTGGTCTTCGCGACTTTCATTGACCTTCGTAATCTCGCTCTGCGGAACCGCGGTTTCACCTGTAGAACGGCCGATCCCACCCAAGTCGAGAATCAATGCAACGCGTCCGTCGCCGCGAATAGTGGCTCCAGCAAAAACATCGATCCCGGCGAGATGGCGAGAGAGCGGCTTGACGACGATCTCCTCCGCTTCGAGTATTTCATCAACAATGATTCCGAAACGTTGGCTTCCATTGGCAACCACGGCGATGAAAAACGGCTCATCCGGTTGTTTGCTTTCGCGCTCGATGCCGAATATCCGATCAATGCGGACAAGGGCCAACAGTTCATCGCGAAGCCGATAGACTTCGGCTCCGCTCACCTGCTCGATGCGGTCCAATCCAGAACCCTTATCTATATGCACCAACTCGACCAGATTTATTTGTGGAATGCCGAAAAGCTGCCCCGCCGCATGCACCATCAGAGCGGGAATGATCGCGAGCGTCAGGGGTATTCGCAGGCGAAATGTGGATCCGCGACCGACCTTGGAGGTGATCTCCAATTGCCCGCCCAGTTTTTCGATGTTCTTCTTGACCACATCCATACCAACGCCGCGCCCACTAATGTTGGTCACCTGATCCGCCGTCGATAGTCCCGGATGGCAGATCAGCGCGAGTATCTCGCTATCACCAAAGCGCGCAGCTTGCGCCTCGGTAATGACCTTCAGTGCTATCGCCTTGGCCTTGATCCGCTCGCCATCGATTCCCTTGCCGTCATCTTTGATCTCGACGATAACCTGCCCACCTTCATGGAAGGCCCGAATGGTGATCGTACCTTTGGCCGGCTTGCCTGCAGCCGTGCGCACGTCAGGGCGCTCAATGCCATGATCGCAGGCATTCCTGATGATATGGGTGAAGGGATCACGAAGGGATTCAAGGATGGTCCGATCGAGTTCAGTCTCTTTGCCGTGGATATCGAGATCGATCTGCTTCTCCAGCTGACGCGACAGATCGCGCATCAGACGTGGCAACTTGCCGAATATGTTTCCGATCGGCTGCATCCGCGTGCGCATGACGTGCTCCTGCACGTCGCTGGTCACCTGATTGATAGCCTGGGCGGTAGCCGTCCACTGCGGATCCTCGGTGCGCGCCACCAGACGGAGCATCTGATTACGGGCCAGCACGAGCTCACCGACCAGATTCATGAGTCGATCAAGCAAGGTGATGTCGACTCGGACCGCCGTGTCGGCAACCTCGGCAGGAGCTACGGCTTCCACTGGCTTGGCGGCCGCCGCCGTGACGGCGACAGGCTGCGGCGCGGGCTTGCTAACCACCTGCTGAACCTGCTGAACTGGCGGCTGTACCGGCAATGGCACAGACACGGGCGGAGATACTTGCTCACTGGCCATCAAGGCGATGAGCGAATCCAGCTCGCCCACCGGAGGGGCTACCGCTGGCGAGGCAGGAGATGGCGTTGCCTGGTCGCCAAGCACTGCCGCAAAAGCATCGGGCTCTTCGCCTAAGCCGGCATCAAGACGCCCGAGCAGCAGCTTGACGCCATCGACGCACTGCAAGAGCAAGGCGATCGCATCGGCCGGAACGGGCCCGAGCGCTCCGCGCAAGGGGGCGAGCAAGGATTCGCAGGTATGAGTCGCCTGCTCCATGCGTGCCAACTGCACAAGGCCTGCAGCCCCCTTCAGCGAGTGGAAATGACGATAGAGGGCGTCTATGGCCCCGTCCGTCAGGCCTTGACGCTCTAGGGAGAGAAGGGCGGTTTCGAGCCGTTGGGTCTCCTCACGCGTCGTCCAGAGAAATTCGTGTAGGATCTCTTTATCGATGGAATGCATAGCAAGCGCCTCAGGGTGACCAGAAAGCCGGTTGGGCCATCATGGGATTACGCGATCCGTGCGATCACGATGATGACCAAGCTCATGGGCATTAGACCTCAAACTGCTTGAGCAGATCCTGCAGGTCATTGGCCAATTTCGACAGCCCATTGGCGCTTTCTTGCAAGCTGACGGCGATGTCGGCATTGGCCTTGGCAGCCTCAGTGACTCCCAGGATATTGCTGGCAATGTCCTTGGTTCCGCTGGCAACTTGTTGGACATTGCGGGTGATCTCAGCGGTCGTCACCGACTGCTCTTCGGTGGCACTGGCGACGGTGATGGAGATGGCATTGGTCTGCTGGATGATCTTGGTGACCGCAGCGATCGACTCGACCGTGGTATTGGTATCCGACTGGATAGCTGTGATCTGGGCGCTGATCTCGTCGGTTGCCTTAGCCGTCTGCTTGGCCAACTCCTTGACTTCGTTAGCAACGACCGCGAACCCCTTCCCCGCCTCTCCAGCGCGAGCTGCCTCGATTGTGGCATTCAGGGCAAGCAGATTCGTCTGCTGGGCAATGGAAGTAATGAGCTTGACCACCGTGCCGATACGCTGGCTGCTTTCGCCGAGCTTGGCGATAATCGTCGATGCCACTTCGGCCTTCGTCACGGCATCGCCCGTCATCAGGTTGGCATTCTGCATGTTGCGTGCGATATCTCCGATCGCAGCGGTCATCGCAGATGTCGCATTTGCCACTTCCTGGGCATTGCGATCCGCCAGTTCCGTTGCACTCGCCACACCTTCGCTTTGTCGAGTCGTCTGTTCGACAGCAATGGCCATCTGCTGACTGGATGATGAGAGTTCTGCGGCAGCCGCGGCGAGGGTCGCTGAGGTTTCCTTGAGGGCATTAAAGATCTTGATGCGCTCGGAGATAATCGTCCACGTGACCATCGGACCAATATAGGTGCCCGCTCCATCGAGAATCGCCGAGATCGAAACGCTCAATTGCTCTGGACCGACTTGCACTTGGGTTTTCATAGGCAGGTTACGTGGATCGCTGATGAGTTTGAGCTGTTGAGCGGGATCTTTATAAAACATCGCGATGCTCTTGCCGACCCAGTCTCCACCTTTGCTCGGTAGATGCGCTTCGATCAGCGTCAGTGTTTTCACCGATGCGGGATTCACGTAGAGAATCTTTCCCTCACGGTCTCCCATCATGATGTTGATCGGCGCATTCTCGACCATCGCTTGCAGCCGCTCTGTCGCAAGACGCTGCTGGCCAACGCCAGGCCAATCAATCGTCTCCTTGCCAATAGCCGCCCGCAGACTGACCAGCGATTCGTTGAAAACCGTTGCCATCTGTCCAAGCTCATCCGCTGACGCAACCGCCACGGAATGGGCAAGCTCACCCTGCGCCAGGGCCTGTAGGCCATGCCGCAATAATCCTAGAGAAGCGATGATTTTCCGAACCAGGACATACATGACGGCGGCCCCGATGAGTCCAGCAATCAGCCCGGCAATCAGCACGTTCCGATTGAGGCCACTGATCAGGCTGAAGAATTGGGAGCGATCAGCCTTGATCACGGTCACCGTTCCAAGACCGATGTAACCCAGCACTGGCTGACTACGCGCATACACACCGATAGCCATGACATCACGCTTCTGTACCTCGGATTTCCATGGATCTCGCTCGATCGTGTGGCCGGTGGCAGGTTCCTTTGGATCAAGGGCCAATGCGGACAACGTCGACCGATACTTCGGTGCCGAGAGATCGACGGTGAAGGCATCCTCGGCATGGGTGGCCAGGCTGCCGTCGTGCGCGGATGGATCGACGTCGATGAGGACCTTACCCGCTGCGTTGATCACGGAGATGGTGGCTGACGACAGGCCGGATTGGGCCAAATCCCGGTAGGTTTCGCTGGCCATCTGCTCGATCACATCGCTTGCGAAGCAGTTGTGCCAATAGCCGCGCAGGGTGCCCGCCTGGTCGATGATCGGCGCGGAAAACGTCACCGTCCACAACGGAGCGCGATCGCCATACAGCTCCTTGATGACCGGATCCTGCTCGGGTCCCTCCATCACCGTGCCGGTGAGCAGCCCGTCGGCGGTGCTGTACTGTTCGCGCCGGAGCCGTTCGAACCAGGTGGTGGTCGATAGATTTTTCCCGATCAACGTTGCTGCCTGCGGCAGCGGCGACCCGTCGCCCTTGACCGTGTTGACCGCTTCGACGACACCATCGGGGCTCGTGACCAGCGACAGCGCATAGCAGCCGTAGCCTTTGACATAACTATTGATGACCCCTGTCAACTGAGCGCGGTCGGCTTCCGTGAGCTCATGGAGAGCGCGATGCACACTGGTGTTATAGCTGAAGGCCTGCACATCCCCATAGCGTTCAAAGAGATTGCGATTGATCTTGTCTTGCAGGCCCGCCGCCTGCCCTTCAAGCGCGGTTATCTGCTGTTGGGCAAAGCGCTGGCCCGCAGTAAATAATACGATGAGTATCATGACCACAGGCAGGGCAATGACGGCCAAGGTCGGGAGAATGATCTTCGGGACGAGACGCATGCGCGGTTCCAATCAAGGGTTACGGATGGATGCACGACAAGTGGATGACGGAAAGAGCGAGGATGGATGACTCACGAATGACGAGGTGTCAAGCCCCAACCTGAACCTAAGGACTCAGAGCGGCGCATGGCGCACGGCGGTGTGCTCAGCCATGTAGGTCGCCAGCCATGTCTGCATCTGTTCCGGAGTCGCCTGGTCGAGACGGACCAACGTTTCAGCGATGGACGGACGCTGGCGATGGATTTGCAAGGCCAGGGCATCCGCAACTTCCGCAGGAATGAAGGCGCGATCCCGGGCCAAGGCGATCAGGCCGGGGGGGGCATCGCGAAACGTGAGCAGAAGCCCAATGCAGACCTCTGGTGAGATGCCATAGGCCCGCAACACCCCCACCGCAGCTTCATGACCGAAGTCCTGGGCAAGCACAGCATCAAGCAAGAATACTGGATCCACCAGACGTTTGGCGAGCAGAAATCCAGCAAACCCGCCCACCACACGGGACTGTTCCCGGGGGATGATGGCCTCAGTCGGAGCCGTAGCCGTAGCGGTAGAAGACGGCGGTGGCCGAGCCGGATCCGGTGCAGATCCGCGTTCACGCAGCTCACGCACCGTATCGATCAGATCGGCGATCGGAACTTCTTCGGGATGGCCGCGAATCAGCGAACGCAAGCGATCGACGCCAGCCAGCAGCGCATCGATCACTGATTGCGTACAGGCAAGAGCCCCCTTTCGCACGGCATCGAGCAAATTCTCGAGTTCGTGGGAAAGCTTGTTAATCGCCATAAGATCGAGAAAGCTCGAATTGCCCTTGATCGTATGTAGAGCCCGGAATACCGCCTGGACGGCCTGGGCATCTCCTTGCTCCAACAGTAAAAGATTGTCTTCGACGGTCTGTAGACCATCGAGAGCTTCAGCGAAAAAGTCGGCAAGCAGTTTATCGAGGTCATCCATGACGTTATGATGGTAAGTTTCGAAAGGTGTTGATACGATCGGTCCAGTGAGCAAACGCAACGGCGCTCCGCTCGACAGCGATGCTTAATTCCTGATCCACTGGCTTAGCCAGGCAATCATCGAAGCCGGCTTCAACCACGCGCAAAATCGTGGAGAAATCGATGTGTGCCGACAGGAGGATACCCCGTAAAAATGGCTGGCGTTCGCGAATGGCCTTGAAAAGGGCGATGCCATCCAAAATGGCCTCGAACTGCAAGTCGGTAACCATCACCGTGAACCGCTGCTCTTCACAGGCGCTCAGAGCTTCGCCTGGCGTGTGAGCGATCTGGACGGTCCACCCTGCCTGGCGCAGGCTCGCGGCCACCACAACGCACGTGATGCGATCATCATCAACCACTAAAACATGGCGCGAGTTACCCATAAGTACCTACGCCAAGGCCTTGGCAAGGGCGGCCTGCATGGCTTCAGGGGTGAAGGGCTTGGCAACCAGGAATAACGCACCCGCAGCTATGGCCCGCTCACGCATCGCATCACTGGTTTCGGTCGTGACGAAGCCGAACTTCACCTTGATGCCTGCGCCTTTGAGCTTCTCTGCCAGATCGATGCCATTCAAGTCCGGCATGTTCCAGTCGAGCAGCATCACATCCGGCTGGCCTTCACGCATCGCTTTGAGCGCTTCGATGCCATTGCCGGCCTCGACAAACACCGCATCGGCATGACCGGTTTGCTTGATCGTACGGATAATGATGCTGCGCATCACTTTGCTGTCATCAACGATGAGGATCTTCACAGGGCCTCCTGATGGTAAATAGAGATGGAAAGAAGTTCATCTGCGCAGCGGAAACAGGCGTTGAGACTGACCGCGCAGCGGGGAAACGTCAGTGATATTCCCGAACCTTCGATCACCATCGGCATCGAAAGACTGCTGGTTTTCGGAATACGCGCTTTGACACCACCCCCCAGAATATTGGCAAGCTCTCCGAAAGCATCGTTTCGGTCCTGCTCGCCGATATCACTGGTAGCCATTTGCAGCATGCCTGCAGCCAGTTTGGTCGCGCATACGCCACTGGCCGCGATAGCTACGACATAATTGTCCGTTTCGCTTTGGATCTGCACGCAACTCATGAGCAATGCGCCCTCTGGTCCGCTCGATGCTACTTCCAGGGGTAAATTTATCACCGTCGCCCATGTCTCGATGGCGATGGCGGCGAGTTCGTCGCAGGCGAGTGGCGAAGATTGGACCATAGATCAACGTCCTTAATGTTATCGAGGTAGTCAACGATTACGCTGTCATTGATTTCCCTGACGTAGGGAAACTTTGTCAGCATACGTCCAAAAAATCTTCTCCGCAACACTGCACATACAGTCGCGTCACTACTGAGAATGCCTGTCAACAACTGGGGCTGACTATTCCCTGTCTTGTCCGCTTACATTCCGGCCAGGACCGAATTTTTGCGCTGCTTTTGGGGTCGCGGAGCAATAATGTGAGGTCACCACTTCGCATATTATTTTATGAGTTTAACGGCGCTCGCCCAATGCGCACAGGGACCCCTCGGACCAGGGCAAATAGTAACTTTTTTAAGCAATCCCGCGGATGGGGTTTCCTTTCCTGTCCGACAGTCCCAGCTGTCTCCCGACCGGGAGAGGCCGGAAGGTGTAGGATCAGTCGGCTACCGCAGTGCGTGACGGAACCCCCGGAACCGCGCGGGTGGCTGGCGTGCTGGTCGAGATCGCCTGCCCGAGTACGCGCAGCCATTTCCGTCCGCCCCCGGCGCCGCGCTTCTCCACGTCGGCACTCGGAACGTCGAACGACCCGATTCCGTGGACGATGCTGTGCGCAATGGCATGGCTTTTCGACATCGTCATTGCGCAGCAGCTTGGTGAGCTCGCGTGTGCGGGTAGAACGTTGATCCGCCATGATTGACCTCCCACCCGCTGTATGCGCGCTGCTCGGCCCGGTCCATGCCACGAAACGTTTGACGGACGGCTGCATCAGTCT
Organism: uncultured candidatus Brocadiaceae bacterium; assembly: GCA_964415495.1. Lineage (GTDB taxonomy): Bacteria > Planctomycetota > UBA11346 > UBA11346 > UBA11346 > CAYQAQ01. Next base: position 15,751 of record CAYQAQ010000015.1, read on the forward strand.
TACCCGTCGGCTGACCGCGGCGGGAGGGCGCACGGCGGTACTCAAGCAGCGGGCGGATGCACCCAGGGATCTATTCGCCTGCGAAGCGGAGGCCCTGGCGGTACTGGCGCCCAGTCTGCGCGTGCCCGCGGTGCTGGCACATGGTCCGGGCTGGTTGCTCCTGGAAGACCTCGGTCAGCAAGCATCGATGGACGATCTGCCGCTGGCGGCTGATGATCCGGCCTGGGATGACTATGGCCGCGCCTTCGCCCGCTTGCATGGACGCTTGGGCTCGCGCTGCGGTTGGGCCCATGACACCTATTGGGGCCTGATGCGCATGGACCAGCGCTGGCATGCCGATCCGGTGGCATTCTATGCCGAGCAGCGCTTCGCGTGGTTCCTGCGGCGACCGACCACGGCACGCTGGCTCACTGCCGACGACCGCCGCGGCCTGGACCGCGTCGCTGCGAACCTTGCCACGCTGATTCCCCCGCAGGCGATCTGCCTTAATCATGGCGACTGCTGGGCCGGCAACCGCCTGCGTGCGCCTGGAGGCGGTCTCGCAGCCATCGATCCGTTCATTCATTACGGCTGGGCCGAATGCGACCTGCACAACTGCCTGCAATTTGGCGGTTTCCCGCCGCGTTTCTTTGATGCCTACCGCGAAAGCCATCCGCTCGAACCGGGTTGGCGCGATCGCATCCAGGTGTTCTATCTGCTGCACTTGTTGGGTATGCTCGATCAGGACATCGAATGTGCGGAGGCCTTACCGTGGTTACGGCGCTTGGTGGTCCGCTTCGCAGGGTGAAAAGGTGAAGAGGGCAACGCGCTGGGGGCCGAAGCAGGTTCAAGCCGGTACTGAGTCCGAAGGTGCCCGCAAAAATTCGGTTACCAACGGGTGAGAGATGAAAGTAGCGTTCGCCTCAATGCCCAGAGGCAGACATGACGTTATCCACCCCCGCCTGAACCCCTCGGCTCGGGAACTCTTTGACGACTTCGCAGGTGCAGCACGCCGAGTCACCACTGATTTTTACACCCGCCATCTCGAACTGCCGATGCAGCGTCTGCGCATGGTGTCGGTGGCCGACGTGCTCGCTGAGGTGGGCCAGGATGGGACAGCGGCTCCGGCCTGAACCCAGTCGAATCGACGGAGGCCAGCCAGCGCGTCGGCAACGCGGTCGACCTTCTCCAGGTCGTGATAATGGGCGAAGCCGATGCGCAGCACGCGAACGTCCCGCGCTGGTTGCCGGCATGACGCGCATTGCCGCGCATGAACCGTGCGAGTCGAGGCAGGCTGAAGGTGAAATCCGGTCCGGTGGCCATGGTCTGCTCCCGTCTGAGCCACGTGGCCCATGGTGTCAGTGTGACGGATTTCCGCCGGCGGCGAAAGTGCGGATATGGTCGGCACTCGACGTTGTGCGGATGGGCCTGGTGGCACACTCGCGCTCATGTCGATACCCGCTGCGTGGCTGCCCTTGCAATCCGCTGATATCTATGTGCTGGATCATGTGCTGCGCGGGACCATTCGCGCTGGGGATCGGGTGCTCGACATCGGCTGTGGCTTTGGTCGACAGTTGCCGGTGCTGACGCATGCGGGGGCGCTGGTCACCGCGGTCGATCATGATCCGCAGGCGGTGCAGGCATGTCGCCAACTCGCTGCGACCTTGCCTGGCTTGCCAGTCGTGTTGCTTGGGCGGCTGCCAGACTTGGCGCTGGACCTAATGTTTGACGCGGTGATCTGCAATGCCGTGCTCCATTTCGCGTCTGATCAGGCCAGCTTTCATGCTTGGGCGGATGCCTGTTGGCGGCACGTGACCCCGGGCGGGTTTTTCTTTGCGCGCTTGTCGACGCGCATCGGTCTCTCGAAGACGACGGTGCCGGGCTTCGCGTACCTGGCTGAGGAGGAGGACATCCGTGCCTGCGAGCAGCGCTGGCGGGCAACGCGCGTCGATCCGCTCAAGACCACGCTGGTGGAAACCTTGCGTACGATGACCACGTGGACACTGCGGAAAGCGTCAGCCTAGCGGCGTCACCGTGCTGCACACATACTTGCGCTGTAGGTACTCATCGAGGCCATAGCGCGAGCCTTCGCGGCCGAATCCGGATTGCTTGATGCCACCGAAAGGCGCGGCCGCGTGCGAGATCACCCCGGTGTTCAGACCGACCATACCGACCTGTAACGCTTCGCTGACGCGCACGCTGCGGCTGAGGTCGCTGGTATAGCAATACGCGGCGAGGCCGGCATCGGTGGCGTTGGCCAGGGCGATAGCCTCGGCTTCACTGGCAAAGGTCTGTACGGGGGCCACCGGACCGAATAGCTCGTCGCACGCAACCGCCATGGCACTGGTGACGTTGGTGAG